>CAJXSA010000155.1 GCA_913060595.1 uncultured Ignavibacteria bacterium | reverse complement strand
GGGATAGTGGCGGCTCGCGGCGCGGCTGTACTGCACGCGGACGAACAGCGCCTCGTGCACGTCGTACCGCAGCAGTGCCGTGTCGCTGCGCAGACGCGCATTCTTCCACGCGAAGGCCCCGAGCACGCCGCGCCCTTCGACGGCGACAGGAACGTCCGTCTCCGCAGCATTCCCCTCCGCGTCGTATCGCAGCGCCCGCAGCTGCAGCCCCGGCTGTCCGGCTTTCAGGGAAACGGACAGTCTTCCGGCGCTGCTGTCGTGCGCGCTCACGAAACGCACCGGCGGGGCTTCGAATCCGTAGCGGACACCGAGCGAATCCAGTCGCGGATAGCACTCCTGTACGCGACGGCGGAAAAGGAAGAAATTGCGCTGCAGCGGCGGTGTCCACAGCACCTCGGCCATGGCGAGGAGGCGCGGGTAGATTTTCTCTTCTATGACGGACTGCGGCGCCCGCTCCGTCCACATCGCCGCTTCTCCGCCGAGTATGCGTGCGGCCTCCGCACTTTTCAGCGTTGCGGGAACGGGTTCGAAGCGATACACCTGCTCGAGGTCCGTGGTCGAAAGCGCGTAGTCGAAATAGGCATGACTGGTGGGCGAAACGATGGCGTCGTGCCCGGCGCGCGCGGCCTCTGCGGCACCGTCCATGCCGCGCCAGGACTGCACGACGGCGTCCTCGGGCAGTTCCCCCGCGAGGATTTCATCCCATCCGATCATGCGACGACCGTGCGCGGCGAGATACGACGCCATGCGTGACATGAACCAGCCCTGCAGGGCCGGGGCGCCGGCCAGCCCCTCACGCTCCATCCGCGCGCGGCAGTCCGCGCAGGCTTCCCAGCGATGCGGCGGCACTTCGTCACCCCCGAGATGGATTTCCCGCGAAGGAAAGAGGGTGATCACTTCCGCGAGTACGTCCTGGAGAAATTCGATGGTCTCCTCCTTCCCCGCACAGAACACGTCGTCGAACACGCCCCAGGTATGCGGCACGGGCAGCGATTCCTGCGTGCAGGATAGTGCGGGGTACGCCGCGAGTGCAGCCCGCGCATGTCCCGGCATCTCGATTTCCGGCACGACGGTGATATGCCGCGCCGCCGCGTATGCCACGATGTCGCGCACCTGTTCCTGGGTGTAGAATCCACCGTAGCGCGACCCGTCGGCTTCACGGCGCCAGGCGCCGACCGTGGTGAGCGCGGGATAGCGGCGGATTTCGAGTCGCCAGCCCTGGTCGTCGGTCAGATGCCAGTGCAGGCGGTTCATCTTCAGCAGCGCCATCACGTCGATGGTGTGCCTGATGAAATCGACGTCCATGAAATGCCGCACGCAGTCGAGCATCAGTCCCCGCCAAGCGAAACGCGGCGCGTCGACGATCAGGCAGCACTTCGCGTCCCAACCGCGTACCGTATCGCGTCCGACGGCGGACTCGAAACGCGGGGGCAGCAGCTGCCGGAAGGTCTGCACGCCGTAGAACAGTCCCGCGGCGGACTGCGCCGAGCATCGCGCGCCGTTCGGCGCCACGCGCAGGGCGTAGCCCTCGGGATGCACCTCCCCTTCTGCCGTTCGTATGGAAAGCAGGATGCTGTTCCGCGGCAGCGAACTCCCCGTGTAATGCCGCACAGCCGGTGTGAATGAGGAGACCCGCCCGATGCGATCGGCCAGGTACTCAGCCACGGCACGCACGTCCGCGCTGTCGGTGTCATAGAGCACCGCCGTTTCCGCGTCGATATGGAACGCGCCCATCTGTATGGCCGCGCGCACGGGGGCGGGAATGACGGCATGCTGTGCCGTGATCGTGTCCGGCAGCAAAAGTGCAATTGTGAGAACGGCGGGAAAAAGGAAACGGACTGGCATGCATGCCCCGGAATCGTGACGCGAGGATACTCGTCCTCAAACATGAGGAAAAGATAACACTCAGACGGCACTTTCACGCCGTTTCAGGATACCCCGTTCCAGCTGATCAGAACCTGGAGCGCGTCGCGCACGAAGTGCTGCAGCGCACTGGCGACGGCAGGACTCAATTCCTCCCCGATATGCCGCATCTCCTCCACCTCCATGGCGAGAATGGCGATATGGGTGGGAAAGTGAAGGCCGCTTTGCCTGGCCAGACGCTCGAGGTCCGGCAGTCCCGCGTAATGCGGGGAAGGATGCAGAAGGGCGGTGAAATCCTCACGACTGTAGCGCAGTATCGAACCGGGCTGGCACTCCAGGGTTTGAATGGCATCCAGGATGAGCACGTGGTCGTAGCCGTGCATGAATTCGAGCAGCGCGAATCCGGCCTCGCCGGTCTCGACGACATCGACGTGGCCCGGAGCGACGCATCGAAGCATGCGCGCTGCGTGCAGTCCGACGGCATCGTCGCCCAGCAGGTCATTTCCCATTGCGAGCACGAGCGCCCGTCCGTTCGGGCCCGTCACCGACTGTACTCCTGCAGCACGGCACCATCAATCCCGCGAAGTCTCACGATCAGCGGCATCTGTCCGGGAAGCGCATGGGTCGCGCAGGCGTGACAGGGATCGTAGGCGCGGAAGGCCATTTCGATGCGGTTGAGCAGTCCGTCCGACACCTCTCCGTTGTGAATGAGGTCTTTCGCGGCTTTTTCCACGCTCATGGCCATGCGGGCAGAATTGTTCTGCGTCGCAACGATGAGATTGGCTTTTGTCAGCACCCCCTTCTCATCGGTTTCGTAGTGATGGAACAGCGTGCCTCGCGGGGCCTCCACCGCACCGATGCCGCTCGTGGGAATGGCGGTGGGAAGTGTGCGTATTTCCGATCCCGTAATGGCGGGGTCATGCACCAGTTCGACGATGCGCTCCGCCGCCTGAAGCATTTCGATCACCCGCGCCCAGTGATTCGCAAGCGTGTGGTGCACGGGCTGCCCGAGCGTGGCGAAGTATTCGTCACAGGCTTTCTGCGCTTCCTCGGTTGCCATGGCCTGTGCTGCGTTCAGCCGGGCAAGGGGAGCGACGGAATAGATGCCGCTTTCCGCACCCTCGGTGAATCCGTTCCAGCCGACCGGTTTGAGATAGCAGAACTTCACATAACTCCACGGCTCGACATGCTCCGCCACGTAGTCGAGGTAGTTCTGGGCGGGAAAACGGGCGTACACGTCACCGGAAGGATCAACGACGCGAATATTGCCGTCGTAGAAATTGACCCGGTTGTGATCATCGACCATGCCCATGTAATAGGTCCTGTGCGTGTACGTATCCCCGGTGATCAGCGCGACGTAGTCGTCGTTGGCGAGCACGATGTCACGCAGGATCTGCAGAGTGAAACGCGCGAAATCGAGACCCTCCCGGGCCACTTCCCGGAAATGCGCGAGGTCGTCCGAGGCGAGACCGCGCGCGACGCCGCCGGGAAGGCCGAACACAGGGTGCACCACCTTGCCCCCGAGCATGGCGATGCATTCGCGAAGACGCCGGCGCATTGAGATGACGCGTTTGCCGACTTCCAGTCCCGCCTTTTCGATGACGCCGACCACATTCCGTTTCGCTGCCGGCGCATCGGGACCGACGATGAAATCCGGTCCCCCGAGTATGTACACATGCAGTGCATGGTCCTCGAGCATGAACATGTTGTAAATCAGCTCGCGCAGCAGCAGCGCCGTCGGCGGCGGCGTGACCTTGTAGAGATCGTCGAGCGCCTTGGTGGATGCCATGTGGTGTGCGGTCGGACAGACGCCGCAGATCCGCGAGGTGATCTGCGGCATGTCTTCGGCGGGACGTCCGACACTGAACACTTCGAAGCCGCGAAGTTCCGGGACCTGGAACAGCGCCCGTTCCACCTCCCCTTTGTCGTCGAGGAAAATATCGATCTTGCCGTGCCCCTCGAGCCGGGTAATCGGATCCACGGTAATGCGTCGCCGCTTTTTCTGCGCGGGTGACGCTGCTGTATTGTCCTGCATCATGTGCTCTGCTCCTTTGATCGATTGGTGTCGGACAGTGATCGGTGCAGCATGGACGCCGGCAGACCGTAACGGTACAGCGTCCCGAGGGGATCGGGAATGCTCTCGAGCACGCCGGTGATGGCCGCGTCCTCCTCTCCCGCACTGTTCGCCGCGAGGGAGGACAGCATCTTGGCACCCTGGTCCTTCACACGCGAGGTGGGACCGAAGCAGCCGGTGCAGGGCATGTTCCCCTGGACACAGACAGCCTCGCATCCTCCGCGCGTCGCGGGCCCCATGCAGACGACGCCCTGTGCAAGCAGGCATCGCTCGGCATCGATGTGCACGGCGTGAGGGCGATGGAACTGATCGATGTGCAGTTCCTCCGGCTTGGAGTCCCTGCGCGGACACTCCTCGCAGAGGGCGGTGTCCGGCGCGAGCACGCTGCCCGCAGCGGGCAGCGCCCCCTCCAACAGCGCCTGCACCGCTGCGGCGAGGAGCCTGGGTGTCGGGGGACAGCCCGGGAGATAATACTCGACGGGAATCACCTGGTCGAGCGTGCGCACGTTGCCGTGGAAGGACGGAAGTGTCGCTGTCGCGCCGTTCACGCCGTGTGTCCGCTGCGGCCGTATCTGCGCCGCATTCTCGACAGTAGGGGACTCCTCGTATACATACCGCAGAATGTCTTCCCTGTCTTTCTGATTGGCGAGACCGGGAATGCCTCCCATCTGGGCACAGGAACCGTAGGCGATCACGGCGGCGCTCTTCTGCCGCAGCAGGCGGACCATTTCCAGCTGCTCGGATGTTCGCACGGCGCCGTTGATGAATGTGGCGGCGATGCTGCCGTCCGGCATCGCTTCGATATCGGCGCGCTTGAAATCCATCGCCACCGGCCAGAACACAATGTCGACGGCCGCCACGACGTCCAGGATGCCTTCCGCGAGATCCACGACGGATTCCTCGCATCCTCCGCAGGACGCACACCAGTACATGCCGATTTTCGGTTTCTCAGACATGCGAAACCTCCTCCGCGGCTTCGGCCGCGATTCCCGCAGTGAGGTCGTCCTCCCCGTTTTCCCCGAGTTCCGCGTCCCAGTCCGCGCGTCGTCCCGGAAGATCGAGAGGACCGAGCTCCTGGAGCTGTGCCACCATCTGATCGATCACGCTTTTCACCTTGTCCCCTTCCGAGGCGGAAATCCACTCCAGGCGGAAACGCTGCTCTGCGACCCCCATGTCGGCGAGAAGACGCCGAAGAAGGTGGTATCGGCGCAGTGCCTTGTAATTTCCTTCGCTGTAGTGACAGTCCCCCGGGTGACAGCCTCCGATGAGCACGCCGTCAGCACCGTGTCGGAAGGCGTCAAGGACGAACTGCGGGTCGATGCGTCCCGAGCACATCACGCGAACGATGCGGGTGTTGGGAGCGTATTTCATGCGGGAGACACCGGCGAGATCCGCTGCCGTGTACGTGCACCAGTTGCAGAAAAATGCCACGATGCGCGGTCGCCACGCCGCGTCCTCGCCGCTGTTGGGTTGCTGCATGTTCATATCGAGTTCTCCTCTGTTTCCTGACATCTAGGCGTACGCGAGCAGGCCGTGAATCTCGCGGAAAATTTCTTCGTCTTCGAAGAGGTGCTGACGGATGGAGGCGGAGGGACAGCTGGCGACGCAGGTGCCACAGCCCTTGCACAGCGCCTCGTTGATGCTGGCCTTCGATTTCTCGGCATCGAAGCTGATGGCCGTGTAGGGACACTGCTGAATGCACGACTTGCAGCCGGAGCACTGTTCCTCGAGCACATATGCGGTGTTGGGCTCCAGTTCATAATATCCCCGATCGATCAATGCCAGTGCCTCGGACGCAGCCGCACCCGCCTGTGCCACGGTGTCAGGGATGTCCTTCGGGCCCTGGCAGGTCCCGGCGAGAAACACGCCGTCGGTGAAGGTGCTGACCGGTGCCAGCTTCGGGTGCCGCTCGAGAAAGAAGCCCCCGGTGCTGCAGGAAATGTTGAACATCCGTCGAATGTTCTCCGCGTCCTCCTGCGGCTGCATGCCGACGCTGAGAATGACCATGTCGACCGGAATCTTCCGGATACGCCCGATGAGCGTGTCCTCGGCCTGGACGACGACGCGTCCGATGCGGCCGTTCGACGGCGGCTCGAGCGATTCCGGTGCGATATCCGCCACACGGCCGCGGACGAGATGCACCCCCTCGGTGGACACACGGTTGTAAAACTCTTCCATGCTTTTGCCCGGTGCCCGCATGTCGATGTAGAAATTGTACACTTCCCCGCCCGTCTTTTCTTTTACCAGGTGGGCAAGTTTGAGGGAGTACATGCAGCAGACGCGTGAACACCAGCGCTGGTAATGCTCATCGCGCGATCCGACACAGTGCACGATGGCGACCCGCTCCGGGATGCGCCCGTCGGGTAGACGCACGTCGCCCCCGGTGGGCCCCGAGGCGTTCACAAGGCGTTCGAGTTCGAGCGACGTGTAGACGTTGGGATACTTCCCGTACCCGTAGTACGGGATGCGCGCGGGATCGAAGGTGTCGAAGCCCGTGGCGAGAACGATGGTGCCGACGTCAATGTCGATGTACTCCGCCTCCTGCGTGAAATCGATCGCGTCACGGTCCCCGCAGGCCTCGACGCAGAAATCCTTGCAGGTGCCGTTTTTCAGATGCAGGCAGTTCTCCGGATCGAGAACCGGAACGGGCGGGACGGCCTGCGGGAAAGGAATGTACACGGGCTTGCGTTTGCTGAGGCCCATGTTGAAGGCGTCCGGGATCTTCGCCGACTTGTACACGCAGGCCTCGATGCATTCCATGCAGCCCACGCAGAGATCCTCGCGCACGTACCGCGGTTTGCGCTTCACTGTGACGGTGTAATTGCCGATGAAGCCTTCGGTCTTATCAATCTCCGAATACGTCCACAGCGTGATGTTGGGATGCGCCTTGACCGCGGTCATCTTCGGTGTGAGGATGCAGGCCGCACAGTCGAGAGTGGGAAAGGTCTTGTCGAACTGCGCCATGTGTCCGCCGATTGTGGCTTCGCGTTCGACGAGGTACACATGCTTCCCGGCGTCGGCCATGGTCAGCGCGGCGTGTATGCCCGCGATGCCGCCGCCGACGACGAGCACTGCGGGATTGATCGGGACACGTTTGCGCTCAAGCGCTTCGTGGACCTGCACGCGAAGAATTGCGGCGCGTGACATGTCCATCGCCTTGCCCGTCATGTACTCGCCGTCCTCGTGCACCCAGCTGCCGTGCTCGCGTATGTTCACCATCTGCACGAAGTACGGGTTGAGTCCGCCGTCTTCGGCGGCGCCCCGGAAGGTCTTCTCATGCAGCAGCGGCGAACAACTCGCCACGACGATGCGGTTCAGCCCGTGCTCGGCAATGTCCTGCCGCAGCAGGTCCTGGCCGGGATCCGAGCACATGTACTTGTAGTCCCGCGCGACGGCGACACCGGGAAGTGATGCCGCGTAGTCACGCACGCGGTCGACGTCGATGACCCCGGCAATATTGGTGCCGCAGTGACAGATATAGAATCCAATGCGCACGTCACCGTTCTGTTTCATCTCAATGTCCTCCGATAGATTCCACGAGCAGTTCGGTGATGTCGCGCACCTGTATCCTGTCTTCGTATCCCGCGAGCTTGACCGCGTCTTCGAAGCGCGAAATCTCGTAGGGACAGGCGACCGCGAGCACATCCGCGCCTGTCGCGATCACTTCACGCAGACGGCGGTCGGAGAGGCGCTCCATGTTCTGCGCCTTGTAATAGGTGTCGAGCCACATGCCGCCACCCCCGCCTCCGCAGCAGAGCGCATTCTCCCTGTTGTGCGCCATTTCGACCAGCGTGACACCGGGAATCGCTTCGAGCAGGGCACGGGGTTCGTCGTAGAACCCGTTGTGTCTGCCGAGACAGCAGGAATCGTGATACGTCACCGCGCAGTCCAGCGGCCTTGTCAGCATCGGGCGCAAACGGTCCAAATGCGACGCGAGAAGCGGCACGGTCGCGGTCACCTTGTCCTGGAAGTCAAACATGGGGTAGCGGAAACGGAAGGCGTCGAGGGCATGGGGATCGTTGGTGACGATCTGCCGGAAGTCGTATTTCTCGAAAATCGAGAGATTGTAATCGATGAGCGTCTCCGCCAGTCCCGGTTCCCAGCTCAGCCGTCCGCAGTCGCCGGCGCAGCGCTCCTCCGGTCCGAGTATGGCGAAATCGAATTCGAGGAGATGGAAAAGCAGCGCCGTGGCGCGGGCAATGTCCTGGCCGCGCGGATGGTAGGAGAGATCGCATTCGACGAACCAGAGCATGTCCGCGGGAGCGGGATCCTTTGCGAGCACGCGCACGGGAACATCGATGGTCTCGGTCCACGCCGCGCGCTTCCGTGCGGACTCGCCGTAGGAATTCCCGTAGCGGTAGGTGCTCTCAATGGCCTTTTGCAGTTCCTGGGGCATCTCGTCGATGCGCACCGCGGTCTGCTCCTTGACCAGCGGGAGCAGTATCTCTGTCAGACGGATGTTCCGCGGACATTTGCTCATGCACGTGTAGCAGTTGACACACTTGAGCAGACTGTCGGAATCGAACACCTCTTCGATCAGTCCCGCCTTCAGCATGGTGATGATGCGCCGTGGCGGGTACTGCATGTGTTCCCCGTAGGGACACGCGCCCGCACAGGTGCCGCACTGTATGCACGACAGTATGCGCGAGCCCTCTTCCGATTCGTAGAGCCTGTCGAGGGTCACCCCC
>CAJXSA010000154.1 GCA_913060595.1 uncultured Ignavibacteria bacterium | reverse complement strand
CACAATATCCGTGTCGTGCGTGCAAGGACACGCGACAGGGTAGAGCCCATACCGTTGCTGTTTTTCGTCCGGTGGTGGAATGACGTGAAGAACGGGTTTCTTCCGGAAACCTTCTTCACGTGGTCAGTCGTGTTCCTGTGGCTGTTTACCGGTGCGCTGTTTGTGTTCTTCGCATTTCAGCGCGTCCTGCTCCGGCGTGCTGCGCTCTTCGTCAGTCTGCTTGCCGGCGCCTTTTTCATATTGTCCCTCACGCTCTATTCCGCACGACTCGAACAGCTGTCAGCGCATCGATCGGCGGTGATCATGCCTGATGAGGTGACCGTACGCAGTGCGCCTGATGCCAGCGGGGTGGAAAGCTTCATCGTGCATGAAGGGCTGAAAGTGCAGATACTCGAATCGCGTGACGATATGTACCATATACGGCTGGCCGACGGAAAAGACGGCTGGATTCCCCGTGCATCGGCCGAGCGGATCTGAGCGGTTGTATCTTAGACACGGTCATAGTACTATTCCCAATACGCAATAATTACTCCCAACCCATGCGCATATTTCGCCTGTTCTTCATCGTCGCATTTTTCGCCGCGCTGCCGCTCCACGCGGATCCGCCGTCCGGTGGCGGAGACGATATCCTTCGTCCCGTGCCGTTCCGGCTGCATGTGGGACCGTATGCTGGCGGAGCCTGGATTGCCGGAAGTGGCACCTTCGAAACCCTATGCGACTGTGAGTACAATGGGGGAAACGGGATCGGCTTCGATCTGGGGGGATTCGCAGATTATCCGCTGACACGCGAGTTTTCCCTGATGGCGACGCTCGGGGTACGTACGCTTTCCTCCACCTACGAGAAATCGCAGACACGTATCGAGTATATCGAAATCCCACCAGACGGTGGGGACTTCACTGCCGTTCATTTTGATCTCGAAAGCACGCTTCAGCTCACCCTGGTGCAGTTCGCACTGCTGGCTCGCTGGGAACTCCCAATCCAGGGATTGTATGTCGCCGCAGGTCCGGAGCTGGGCGTTGCGATATCCGACAACATTGAGGAAGTCGAACGCATTGCAACCCCGGGTATCGGGTATGATACGAATGGAGGGACCGAGCAGATCGTTATGGACGACGCGCTCTCGCGATATTACGACGATACCGGATATCAGCTCGCTCTGACCGCACGTCTCGGCTACATCATTCCGATGCATGAACGACTCGCGATTGCACCGGAACTGTCTTTTTCACTCGGGCAGACTCCCATCGCATCAGAGTACCAGAGCTGGAAGCTCAATGCGTTCAGGGCGCAGGTCTACCTGCGATTCGCCATCTGATCTCAACACCACGGAGGAGCACATGGATACGCGTCGTCGTTGCCTTCGCATCGTGCACATTGTATTGCTCGGCGCACTCGTTTCCCTGTGCGCATGGCCTGCCACTGCCCAGGCGCAGCGGAACCGGGTCTGGCATGGTTTCAGACAGGCCTATCCGGGAGCGATAGCCATTGGACTCAGTGGCGGTGGAAATCTCAACGTTGGTATCAATGGCCCCGCAGCGGATTGCAACTGCGCATATGACAACGGAAATGGCTTCGGGTATCATGCGGGATTACAGTTCGACATTTTCATAAACCGCTATTTCGGACTGCGTTTGCAGGGTTTGTTTGAAGATCACTCGAGCACATACGTAAAGGAACGAACGGCGGATCTGTACCGTATTGACGGAGGTCTCGAAGAGGTGAATCTCGAACGGAGAAGCGAGGTCTCACTGCAGTACATCTCGACGTCGTTCAGTGCGCTCTGGTTCACCGGACCGCGCGGGCTGTATCTGATCACCGGGGTCGGTGCAGGATTTTATGTCGAAGGGAATCTCAAGGAGGAGGAGTTTATCACGACGCCGGGCCTCACATACCCCTCGACAGGGAACAACGTTCTTCTGTACAGGGACGGTGCACTGGACATGTACGGAGATGTCGGTGTTCGCGCCTCGCTGCTTTTCGGTGTCGGGCTCGATTTCCCGCTGGGCAGAGGCGCCGCCCTCGCTCCTGAAGTACAGGCCGATATTCCCATTACTTCCGTTGTTGACGGAAATGCAGACTGGCGCCTGCCGGTGTTCCGTGCATCTTTTGTGCTCAGGTTCGGATTGTAACAGGGGAGCATTCATGAATACGATTGGATTTGATACGAAACTTGCCGCGCGCATTGATCACACACTTCTGAAGCCGGACGCGGGAGAACGGAACGTTCTGCGGCTATGTGATGAAGCACGAGAGTACGGGTTCGCTTCCGTGTGCGTGAATCCCTCGTGGGTGCGGTTGTGCGTCAATGTGCTGCGCGACAGCCCCTCCCGTGTGTGCACAGTTGTCGGTTTCCCACTCGGGGCGCATCGCACCGATGTCAAAGTGCGCGAAGCAGAGCTTGCCGCGGGTGACGGTGCCACAGAATTCGATATGGTCCTGCATGTCGGTCGTCTCAGAGAGGGCGATCTCGCCTATGTGGAGAATGACATTGCCTCCGTGGTTCATGCCGTCAGACAGGGCAGTGAAGAAACAGTTGTCAAGGTGATACTGGAAACCTGTCTGCTGACTGAGACAGAGATAATGGAAGCGTGCAATATCGCCGTCGACGCAGGCGCTGATTTCGTCAAAAGCTCGACGGGATTCAGCACTGGAGGCGCGACGATCGAAGCAGTACGGCTGATGCGTGAAACAGTTGGGGATAGTGCGGGTGTCAAGGCAAGCGGTGGCATCCGAGACCGAGAGACCGCCCTCGCAATGCTCGATGCCGGGGCCAGCAGGATTGGTGCCAGCGCCAGTGTAAATATTGTCCGTCCATGACCAGAATTTCGGAGGATTGCATGCAGCATCGACGTTTTTATTCATTCCTTGTCATTCTTCTCTCCGCGTTCATGCTCGGTGCATGCAGTTCCAGTGAGGAACTCGATGCTTCCGGAGATGCCGGACAGGATGACGGCAGATTCCAGAAAGTGGACAGAGAAGAGTCCATCATACCGGAAACAGATGAACCGGTTGAAATCGAGGTTGTGGAAGACGAAGCAGAAGCGGCCACCGAAGCAGTCCCTGTGCGCACTGCGCAGGACACGCCCACTCCACCGAAAACAGAGACTCCCGCCGTGCAGGAAACTGCTCCGCCGCCCGCGCCCGCACCCACACCTGCTGTCAGCCCGCGCAGCGGCGCCATGATGTGGAGCGTGCAGCTGGGTGCTTTCAAGAACGAATCCGGTGCTTTCGAGCTGGTCAGTGAACTGAAGAAGAAATTCAATCAGCCTGTGTATAAGCGCTATGACGCCGCGACGGGGTATTACAAAGTCACGCTGGGTTCCTTCCAGGAACGTGAGCAGGCTGCCGAGTTTAAGCTCGATGTACAGTCTCGCGGTTACCCTGATGCCTTTACTGTCGAAGTTGCGCGATAAGTCATGCGCCTTTCCGTCCTACAGGAAAACCGGTCGATTTCTGTTCTCATCTCAGTATTGTTGATGGGGACCGTCGCTGCGTGCTCGTCATCCACCGAAATCTCACCCGAGACTCAAAGCAAGCCTCTCACCGAGCACGAGAAGCACTTTGATCCGGGGGCATTCCGTACACCCGAAGCTGACACCGTGAAGGTTGCACCCCCTCCGGTGAAGGAGGAGGTGCGTGAGGAATGGGTTGAGAAAACGGAGAAGACGATGGGGTATCGCATACAGCTTTTCTCCACTACGAGCATTGATGATGCGCAGACTCAGGTTTCCCGGTTTCAGCACCGTCTTGATTCCATGCAGGTAGCCTCAGGCAGACTGGATATTACCTTCGACGCTCCGTACTACAAGGTTCGCATGGGTGATTTTCTGCATCGCCCCCCGGCAGATTCTCTTCGTGCACTTCTGCGTGAACGCGGGCTACAGGAGGCGTGGGTCGTTCGCGATCGCGTAATTCGGATAATCCGAGTGCGGAAATAAATAAAAAAGCGTCCCGAGGGACGCTTTTTTTTTAATTAGCGCCAATCACCTGTTGTGGACGAGCAGTTGTGTCTGCAGCTGATTTCCAATGCTTGCGAAGAACGCTGGAACGTCTCCGTCAATAGGCAGTCGGCTGCAGTCGATCAACGCGGGGGATGCATAGACTGTGCTTGCGAGATATGCCTTGAATCGGATCGTCCTGGTTGCGCCCCGGGAGACAAGTCGATCTATCGCTTTTTCAAGGGAGGGAAACGTTTCTTCCGGGAATTTGAGACGAAGGCACACGGCGTAATAGAGACTTGACTCCACCAGTCCCTCGTTCCGGGCTTCGAGTCCCATGCGGTAGTTCTTGACTGCCAGGGACAGCGAATGAACAGAGGTCGTACCGATATTCAATGCATGTGCTTCGCTCCGGGTTGCGGACTGCTGCGCGGACAGGGTGCCTGCCAGGAGGAAAAGGGGCAGCAGCAGGGTGATGAACTGTTTCATGATGGCCTCTCTATCAAACGTTGCGTTGTCATTGTTACACCGCAATCTACGAGGGGGCCATCTCAAAGTTGTTTCATCCGGGTCAACAGTTGTCACAAAATGTCACATTGCGACGGATCGGAGCAATGTGAGTGGGACAGAGGGGGGATCAGGGGCGAATCGGAATTATCACGCCGTTTGTTTCCCAGCGCGCGCGAACGCGAAGCGTGTCTCCCAGCACACCGAACGGTTCTGGGGCCGTGAATGGAACCGCTTTTCCAGGATCATACCGGTTGTTGGCGTTCACGTCCTGAAATGCGTCGAGGAGGTATCTTCCCTCGGGGATCCGTGGGAAGCGATAGCTTCCGGTACTGTCGGCCTGCACTTCACGTGTCTCACCGTCCTTGGTCGCCTCGCGCAGACGAACGATATGTGTCGCTGTCGAGTCATCGGTGCGTACGTTTCCGGCGACGCTTCCAAAGCGGTCCTGGATTCCGGTGGTGAACGTGATGCAGAATACCGAATCTCCGACGGATCGACCGTATAGCGAGTCCTCGAAACTGCGCAGATCACTGCAGAGCGAATAGGAGGCTTCATCCAGAAGCACGGGGTGCGTGCAGCGGAGTTCGGCAGTGGACAGCCATGTCAGTTCCATCGGGATGGTGGTTCCGGCAGAATCTGTCAGCTGTATGGATATCGCCTGTTTCATCGGTCTGTCAAAAGAGAGAACAAAGGCGCTGTCCGGAGGTATGTTCCGGCCACGGGCTGCGGGGAAACGTCCAGTAATGGCAGGCCGCGTCGTATCCTGCTCAGCAAGACCAGGGAATGATATTCCGCTGTCAGGAATGTAGACAGGGTTTCGTGCACCATCAAACAGCGAATCCGCGTGGAAAAGCAGCGTGCCCGATGGCAGCGTGCTGCGTGTAAAGAGGTCCCACGCGTATCGTTCATCGGCAGGAGCAAGAGCATCGATAAGCGGAATGGCTTCCTGGGTAGTCGAATCGGTAAGGTGCAGCAGTGGCAGCGGCAGCGGCTGTGGATACATCGTTTCATTGAATTTGACACGGACGCGCCGATCATCTACTGCGTCGATGCGCTGCACTGTCGGACGGGTGGTGTCTTCGAGGAACAGGCGAAAACGCAGAGGTGGTTGGGGTGGAATGCTGTCACGTACGTTGATGTCGCCAAACGGTATGCCGATGGCGTCGGACTCTACATCATACCGAACATTATTAATCTGGTCGCGCACAGCGAAAACGCGGTATTCACCCGGAGTGACATTGTAAAAATGGAACGAACCGTCCTCCGCACTCATGACGAGATAGTCCGGTCTGTCACTGCGCGGATCGAGTGTGTCCGCGAGTCCCGGTGAAAGCAGGTATGCGAAGACGGAAATCCCAGATGGTTTTTCGTCGATTATTGTACCGTTGAACGTCCCGCGGTCCAGGCTGTCCCCGGTCGAAAAAGCGAGGTGGAATGTTTCCGCCATGGCATTTCCTGCGTTCGCATCACGCACTTTTGTGCCCACAGTGATGACGTACGTTCTGTCAGCCTGAAGGGTGTCCTGGAAGACAATCGTCACATCCTTCCCGGACCATTCGTACACGGGAGGTATCTGGGGCAGGGGGGAAATGTGCACTGCTTCCTGGAAGGTCTGGCGACGCACATATTCACTGAACTCGAGCGTGACTTCCTGTTCCTGGTATCGCGTGCTTCCATTCGGTGGGACAGTCGCGACAATGGCAGGCGGTTCTGCGTCTACCGGACCGCCATCGGGTGGACGCTGTGAGGCGCAGCCGACCATGAGCAGGAAGGGAAGCGCCAGGCGAAAAATTTTCGATATGTGTGGGAGATTCGAATTCATCGGCTTGCGATGCCGGTTTCGGCTCATCGTCGTGACCTGCGATACGCGGCGACCGCGCGATTGTGTTCCTCGATGGTTCTGGAGAATCGATGCCCCCCATGACCATCGGCAACAAAATAGTAAAAATCATGGGCTTCGGGATAAATCGCTGCGTGAATGGATGCAGCGCCGGGATTGTTGACAGGTCCCGGAGGTAGTCCCGGATGCATATAGGTGTTGTAGGGAGAATTGATCGACAGATCGCGATACAGCAGGCGGCGTGGACCGTCTGGTATGACGTATTGAATCGTCGGGTCCGCCTGCAGCAGCATGCCCCTTCGCAGTCTGTTGTAGTACACTCCTGCAACACGCGCGCGTTCCCTGTCCAGGCGAGTCTCTCCCTCGACGAGGGAGGCCATGATGAGAATCTCGTGCATACTGCGTCCTGTCTCCTTCATGCGTTGCCGTTTTGCCGCGGTGAAGACTTCTTTCATGTTGCGGACCAGCATGGCGAGAAAGTCCCGTGCTGTGATGTCGAACCGAACGCGATATGTTTCCGGCAGGAGATACCCTTCGAGTGATGGCGCGTCAACCCCCGTCGAGGCGATGAATACCGGATCGCGTGCCAGCCGGCGTACCGTGTCGGCGGAGAGACCGCAGGTGCTGTCGAGATGTTTTGCGATGCGTTCGACTGTCAATCCCTCCCGGATGGTGATGTCGCGCAAAGCCTGATGACGTCCCTCGGCAAGAAAAGTGAGAATGTCGAGCGTTGATGCGTTTGCAGGGAAGCGATAGAGGCCGCTCTGCAGGCGTGCGTCTTTCCCCGAGAGCTTGGCAGCCGCTACGAACAGAAGGTCGTTGCGCACCACGTCGCGCTCAGACAGGATGTGTGCGATTCCGCGGAGAGAGGTTCCGCGAGGGATTTCGACCGGCTCTTCGAGCACTTCGGAATAGGGTGAAGTGATCATGAACCAGAGCAGCGCCGATCCGGCAACCAGGACGATCGCAATGGTGAAGAGAAGATGGCGCTTATTCATGAAACATCGTGTCACTTATCCGTGCGAATGCAGGGGCGTTCAATGTGCCGCGCGCACCGCGGGAATACTGCATGAATGCCAGCATCGCGACCATGGCCGCGTTGTCCGTGGAGAACGCGAGGTCGGGCACGAACACACGCAGCTCACGCTTCGCTGCTTCCGCATGGAGCGCCGTCTGCAGTCCGGTGTTGGCGGAGACTCCACCCACGACAGCGATATCCCGGATGTCATGTTTTTCTGCGGCGTACATAACCTTGGTCACGAGCACATCCGTGACGGCGTGTTGAAATGATGCACAAATGTCATTCAACTCGGCATCGCTGAGCTCCAGAACGCCATCCACCGCTCTGTCCCGAAGATGGTAGAGTACAGAGGTTTTCAGTCCAGAGAAACTGAAGCGGAAATCACCGCTGTCGAGGAGCGGCCGGGCGAAACGCACCGACAGCGGATTGCCCTCGCGAGCGCGGCGGTCAATTTCGGGTCCGCCCGGGTAGCCAAGCCCGAGCATCTTCCCAACCTTGTCAAAGGCCTCGCCTGCGGCGTCGTCGATAGTCGAGCCGAGGAGGCGGTACGTGCCGAGATCACGAACCTCAATGAGCAGGGTGTGCCCTCCGGATACCACGAGTCCCAGATACGGAAATGCGGGTTGTGGCTGCTGGAGGAATGGGGAGAAAAGGTGCGCTTCGATGTGATGCACCGGGAGAAAGGGAATGCCGCGACTGATGGCGATGGCCTTCCCGGTGTTGAGTCCCACCAGGAGAGAGCCGATGAGGCCGGGTCCCTGAGTAGCCGCAACGGCGTCGATCTCGCCGTATTCGGTCCCTGCTTCAGCAAGCGCCTGGTCGATGATGGGCAGAATGGCACGGAGATGTGCGCGAGATGCCAGCTCCGGCACGACACCGCCGTACTCACCATGGAAGTGCTGGGAGGAAATCACGTTCGCGCACAGCGTGCCGTCCTGCACCACGGCAGCGGATGTTTCGTCGCAGGATGATTCGATGCCGAGTACTGTCACAGCGGTCAGGTGGTTTTATAGTACTGGAGCGGATTCGGGACCAGGTTGCACTCTTCAGCGATACGAATGCTTGCTGCGATGCGGCCTTCCGCACGCAGGGTGTACATGCGGGGTACCAGCCTGTCGCGCAAGTCCGTCGGCGTGAGGGGATTGATGAAAATGTTTGTGCCGCCCTCAAAACCTGCCGGGGTATTGATGCGCAGCTTGATGAAAACATGCCAGGGGATTTTAAAAATGGAATCGATCGGCGTGTGATGCCATTCCTCGTTCACGGAGATGTGACCGCCCACCGCTGCATGAATGGCGCGAACGAGGTCGCTCATCC
>CAJXSA010000153.1 GCA_913060595.1 uncultured Ignavibacteria bacterium | reverse complement strand
TGCGTGCACTGGTCCGATCCCTGCGCCGACAGCAGCTGTCTTGCCGTGGGCGCCACGAGCGGGGACGCCCCGACCATCGCCGTTGACACCCTGCACGATGTGGGACTGCAGCGCTGCGCCGGGGAAATCCTCGACACGCTCATGGTACGCAACACCGGGAAGGGCGTCCTGAACATCCAGAACCTGACGGTCAGCGGAACGGACGCCGCAGATTTCACCGTGCGGGCGCCGTCGCTGCCCGCCAGCGTTTCCACGGGTGACTCCGTCGCCGTCGTCATCGCGTACCGCGCGAGCACGAACGGCACGAGCAGCGCCAAACTCGCCATCATGCACAATGATCCGAAAGCGAATTTCCTGACCGTCGTCGCCCTCACGGGCGAGCGCAGGGTGGTGGAATTCTTCGTCGAGGGTGACACGACGTCGCCCTACGTCTCCTGCGTGCGCATCGGCAAGAGCAGATCGCTGCGTCTGCGCAACGGCGGCGGCGGAGATCTCGAAGTGCAGGGCATCAGCGTCGTCGAAGGCGGATCCGTTTTTCACGTGGCAAGCACGCCACTGCCGGTCCTGCTCAAGGGTGGGGAGGACATGAGTTTCGAGGTGAATTTCACACCGGATGCCAGGGGAGTGTTCACGGGCAAGGTGCTCATCACCGTCGGTCCCTGCGGTGACACCTGTCTCCTCTCCGTCACCGGGGAAGGCAATATCACGGAGCTGACGTTCGCCCCCTCTCCGCTGGATTTCGGTGGCGTCACCATTGGCAGCTCTGACACGCGCACCGTGCGTCTGACCAACGAGGGAAGCAGCACAATGACCATCACCGGCGCATGGATGGACCCGGCGCTGCCTGAATTCACCGTGCTCGGACCGACGAGCTTCCCGATCGACATCGATCCCGGAAACACGCAGGACGTGCTCATCGAGTTCGATCCCGTTTCCGTGCAGACCATCGCAGCGGGACTCTGCGTCGCCGTGCAGGTGCCCTGTCCTGACACGCTGTGCGTGGACGTACGCGGTCGTGGCGCGTCCACCGGTGTGGGCGTCACGCGCACACGGCTGGAATTCCAGCTCGATCCCTGCACGCTCACCGAGGTCTGCGATTCGCTGTCCGTCGTCAACAGCGGCGGTCAGGCTGTCAGCGTCACCGCCGTGCGGGTCGAACCTCCGACGGGATTTCGCGTGAACCTGCCGGGTGCACTGCCGCTAACGCTGCCGGCGAGCGGGTCGCTGCCCATCAGCATCTGTGCATCAGGTGACTTCACAGGCAGCCGTATCGGCAACCTCATCATCGAGACCACGGACGGCAGCACGCCGCTGCTGCGTGTGCCACTCACCGCCCGACGCGACTCCTCCGGGTTCACGCTGTCCGAGACCAGCATCGACTTCGGCAACATCGCACCGTGTGAAGTCGGCGTCTCGCGCATGGTAACGGTCACCAACACCGGTTCGCTCTCGACCTTCATCGACACACTGCCAGGTGCCAACGGCTTCCTCGTCACCACCGGTCTGCCCGTGGCCCTGCAGGCGGGGCGCCTCACACAGGTGCGCGTCACCTTCGCACCACAGGCACCCGGCGTGTACGTGGACACGCTGTTCTTCACCAGCACCCGCTGCGGTGAACGTGTGCCCATCGTTCTGCGAGGCGCACTGTACGATCCGAACTACACCGTCACCCCGCAGCCACTGACGTTCACCAGTGTCGCCGTAGGCGCAAGCAGCGTGCGGAACTTCACCTTCCGCAACCTGCATCTCCCCGGCGTGACCATCGCGGACGTAAGCATCAGCCCCGCGGGAACGGATTTCGCGTCCTGGGGTGCCTACCCGAAAAGCGTGGGAGAAAACGGCATGACCGATCTCCCGATACAGTTCAGTCCCTCGGTGCCGGGCAACCAGTCCGCCACGGCCTGCATCATCATCGACGCGCCCTGTCGCGACACCATCTGCGTCACACTCGAGGGCAGCACCGCCGATGCGCTGCTGACCGCGGAGCCCGCGCAGGCCGACTTCGATTCCGTCGCACACTGCGCGGATCGCACGATGGAGATCCGCGTGCGAAACAACGGCAGCAGTCCGCTGAATCTCACCGCATCGCGCATCACCGGTCCGGAAGCGGCGAGTTTCCGCATCGACAATCCCATCACGAACGCGGAAGCTCTGCAGCCGGCGCAGGAACGTGTATTCACCATCCGTGTTCCTGCCACCGCTTCCCCTGTGGATGGTCCGAAGCAGGCCGTGCTCGTCGTGGAAAGCGACAACAGCGCGCAGCCCGAACTGCAGGTGCCCCTGCGATTCGTGCGAACAACGCTGCTGCTGCCGCCGACACAGGTCGTGGATTTTGGTACCGTCTTTGCCGGACGAGCATACACACGTGGTGTCGTTCTCAGGAATGCCGGTTCGCACCGGATACGCTTCAGCAGCGTGCAGCTCCCGGACGGTGTCACCGTACAGCCCACGACAGGCACTCTCTTCCCCGGAGACAGTCTCGCGGTCACCGTGACATTCGATCATGACATCCGGGGCACGTACCACGACAGTCTGCTCTTCCTGCAGGACGGTCCGTGCGCGGGTCACAGCAGCGTCGTCGTCATGGCGGACATCATCGAAAGCCTTGCCGCGCGCGACCTGGATTTCGGTGTCGTCCCGCATTGCACGTCCACCGACAGCAGCCTCTTCATACGCAACCTGCAGGACGAGGACGCCGTCATCACCAGCCTCGCAATGAACGGCGGGGATGCCAGTTTCTTCGACATCATCACACCGACGGTGTTCCCGCTCACCATCCCCGTCGGCGATTCCCTTCGCGTGGTCATCCGCCTGACGCCGGAACCGGGCGGAAGCAGGACATACACCTCGGAACTTCGAATCGTACAGCAGGGCGGAAGCGTCACGAGGCAGTTCGACGTTCCGGTCACCGCGGAGGCCCGCATGGCCTGGCTCTCCGCCACCGCCCCGCTTGATTTCGGCGACGTGTCCATACAGACCGTCTCCCAGCCGCGCAGTTTCTCTTTTGTAAACCGCCGCCCCTTCCCGCTGCGGGTGACCGCGGTCGCACCGCCGCCCGCGCCGTTCACGGTGGAAAGCACCATCCCGGCCCTGCCGGCGGACATCGGGCCTGGTGAAACACTGGAAGTCATCCTGCGCTTCGCGCCGGAAACAACCGGGACGTTCGCCGAACTGCTGACGCTGGAATACGAGCAGCCCTGTCGCATCACGAACGGCTATCCGATGGGCGGCACCGGCATCGACGACTGGCGCGTGAGCACGCTGCGCATCGGTTCATACGAAGGTCGCGTTGACGACATCATCGACATCCCGGTTGAACTGCTGACAGATCTCAGTGGACTGGGCGTCGACGGCTGGGAGGGTGACCTGCGTTTCGACCGCAGCATGCTGTACCCGGTGGAAGTCATTTCCGATGGCACGCTGTCCGAAGGACTGCAGACGCAGATGCAGTACGACGGCGGCACGGGTGTGCTTTCACTCTCCGCGACCGGCGGACGTCTCGCGTCCGGCACCGGGTCGCTCGCTCTCGTGCGCTTCCGTGTGCTCGTCGGCGGCGCGCTGCGCACGGACCTCGTCATCGAACCCGGCTTCCGCTTCACCGGCGGACTTGCGCGCGTGGAAAGCACGACGAACGGCAGATTCACGCTCATCGATTTCTGCGATGCGGACGGCACGCGGCTGCTGCAGTCCGATGTGGAAATGTCGATGGAGGGCAACACGCCCAATCCCTTCACCGCACGCACGGAAGTCCGCTACGCGGTTTCGGCGGACGGCCGCATGCGCATGACGCTCGTGGATCAGCACGGGCGAGCGATCGCGGTACCGCTCGACGGCTTTGTCCGTGCCGGCCGGCACCACCTGTCCATCGACGGCAGCGGCCTCGCACCCGGCGTGTACTTCCTCGTGCTCGAGGGACACGGACGCAGTGTGGTGCGCAAACTGCTGCGCATGCAGTAGCGAGCGCTCGCCTCCTCTCGCGGGAGAGAGGTCGGCGCACATCCCGGTACGCCGCATGTACCGGAAGAACGAAAGAAAGGAGAAATTTCCCCTGTTGTAGGAATTTTCTGTACATTCCTTTTTTCCAACCTGCACGGTTGTTATATGCAATTATCCAGACTCATCCTTCCGCTTCTCCTGCTGCTTCCGCTCTGGCACGCCGCAGCGCAGGAGAAGGAACCCGGGTACCGGGACGTCATGCGCTTTGGCGTCTATGGCGGCCCCCAGTTCAATTTCCACAGCGGCAACTACGAAGCCCTCGACCAGGAGGCCGTCTGCGGCGTCTGTGATTTCGAGAACGGCGACATGACGTCGCTGCGCTTCGAGGCCCTCCTTGAAATCCCCTTCACGCCCTCCCTCATGTGGAGCATCCGTGTCGGAATGCAGGATTACTCCGGCACCTTCGACCGCGATAATTATTATGTCGGCAAGGTCGCGCAGGAAAGCGGTCCCCCGGTGGACATGATTGTCAATCATACGTTTGACAACACGCTTTCCTACCTGTCCTTCCGTCCGGGCGTCCTGTATTTCCCGGATGCGGAGCTGCCGCTGCATCTGAACGTCGGACTGGATTTCGCCTTTCCTCTCAGCAAGGATTACACGCTGCAGGAGGAGCTCGTGCAGCCCGCCGGCGTGCGCTTCGCGGACGGCACGCGCGATCACATGATCCGTGACGAAGAGATTCACGACGTGAACGGCCTGCGCTTCGCCCTTGCGGCGGGCGCGGGATACGACATTCCCGTGACGCGCAACCTTCTTCTCACTCCCGCGCTGGCCTACACTCTACCGCTGACCAAGGTCACCGGACGGGGCGACTGGACGGTGTCCTCTCTCGATCTCGGCGTGGGAATCCGCTGGGCCATGCTTCCTCCCGTCAAGGAAGCACCGCCTCCCCCACCGCCGCCGCCGCCTCCTCCGCCCCCGCCTGAGAAGATTCCGCCGCTCGCGGCCAGCCTGAATATCAGCGGCCTCGACGTCGACGGGGGTACCACGCCTGCGACGTCCATCACCGTGGAAGAAATCCGCACCGTGGAACGCTATCCGCTGCTCACCTACGTGTTCTTCGCCGAAAGCGACGCGACGACACCGCTGCGACAGAACCTCCTTTCGTCCGAAGGCGCTGCGGCATTCTCCGTGGATGACGCCCGCGGCCAGGAGCTGGAAATCTATCGCAACATGCTCAACGTGATCGGCCGCCGCATGACAGACAATCCCCGGGCGAAGATCACGCTGACCGGCACGAACGCCGATGTGGATGCGGAGAAAAACGCGACTGCGCTCTCCCGTCAGCGCGCCGAGATCGTCAAGAAATACTTCACCGATGTGTGGGGCATCGACGGAAAGCGCATCAACACCCGCAGCCGCAATCTGCCGGTCGATCCCTCCGCGGTCGACGACGCGCGCGGACAGGAGGAGAATCGCCGCGTGGAGATCACCTCCAGCGACGAATCCATCATCGGTCCCATCCGCCGCGACGAGCTTGAGTACAATGCGTCGCTCGCGGGACTGCTGATCGAACCGGCCGTGGACGCCCCCAACGGTGTCGATCGCTGGTCGCTCAGCGTCATGCAGGACAAGCGCACGCTGTTCTCCAAGGACGGCACGGGCAGTGCCCCGGATGCCGATTATACCTGGGACTTCACCGGCGAGGTGTTCGCGCGCACCAGCGATCCGCTGCAGATCTCTCTCAAAGTGCGCGACCGGAAAGCGCAGAACGAAGAGGTCAAGCGCCAGGTGCTGATGAACACGCTCACGCTGGAGCGCAAACGTGAAGAGCGCATCGGTGACACCCGCATCAACCGCTCCAAGCTCATCCTTTTCGATTTCGACAAGTCGACGGTCTCCTCGCGCAACCGCGCGATCATCGAGGAAGTGTCCGAGAGCATAACCGGGAATTCCCGCGTGTCCATCGTCGGCTATACCGACGCCGTCGGTGACGCCGAGTACAATGTGCGGCTGTCGCAGCAGCGTGCGGACGCCGTGCGGCGCGCCTTCGGCAACACCCTCACAAACGTCGACGTGACGACACGCGGCGTCGGCAGCACGCAGCTGCTCTTCCCGAACGACACACCCGAAGGCCGTTTCTACTGCCGCATGGTGCAGGTCATCATCGAGACGCCGGTCGGAGAATAATTCACCGCGCAACCGTCTCGCATTTCTTACGTATGCAACGGCGCCGTCCCTCCTTTGAGCCGGGCGGCGCCGTTTTCGCAGTACTGTTTCCACTCGTCTTGTAATGTTTTCCATTGAATCAGGACCTCGAATTCTCTATACTTCGATGTTGCACATTTCTACTATCGAGGAAACGTTGTATGGCACGCCTCGTCTTACCTATTTCTATACTCTTTTTCATCCTATTCTCCGCAGATGTCGCCGCACAGACCGGTACCTGGGTCGAACACCCCATTACCGGACGACTGCCGTATATCTATGACATGGACATGTTCAGCGCGAGCTCCGGCGTGCATCAGGGGAGCTTCGGCGTTCTCGTCTGCCAGCCTGATATCGCCAACGATTTCAGCGGCGTCGTCTTCACCGAAGACGGGTGGGACCACTGGACGCCGACGGCGGCCACGGCACCGATCTTCACTCCCGACCTTCCGGACTGGACGGTCTGGCGCGCGGCCTACGTGATGGACAATCGCCTGGCATACGTGGTCGGTGACAGCGCGATGGTGTACAAGACGTTCGATGCCGGACGCACATGGGTGCAGCTCAACCTCCCGTGGGACACGAACCGCTTCATGACGCCCCCCACCCTTCATGACATCGTCTGGCAGGACGAAGCCCGCGGCATGATCGTCGGAGGCGACGGCTTCGAGGCCATGATCAACATGGGTGAAGACCATCCCGCACAGGTGTGGACGACCACGGACGGCGGTCAGACCTGGGTGGAAAACAGCGTCCCGCAGCAGTACCTCCTCTCCGGCATGGGCGCGCTGCTCAGCGTGGATCAGGCGAACGGGAAATACATCATGGGCGGCGAATTCGGCCTGCTCCTCGAATACAGCAACGGCGCCTACACGCCGATCTACCCCATCAGCGTGTCGGGCATGACGGATCTGTTCTTTACGGACATTGAAATGACGACGCCCGACGATCACGTGTTCACCGGGCAGCGGCAGATGGCGCAGACACCGTTCGCCTACCGTTCCATACTGAACGGCACCCGATACGTCAACGTGACCCCGGGCAACCTGCCGCCGACCGTGCAGGGACTCTGGGCCGGTGATTTCCTCAACGGCACGCGCGGCATGATCGGCGCAGGCCGGCACTACATCGGTGTCTCCGCCGACGGCGGGTACAATTACGAAAAGCATTCTCTCGGCTACATCCCCGACACATCGCCCATGACCGCCATCAAGATGATGAGCGCGCAGTCGGGATTTGCCGTCGGCGGCGACAAAGCGGCCAATACGGGGTGGATGATTCGCTTCTACGGCGTGCCGCCCGAATCGGACATCTCGAACTCCGACACGGAAGTCACGTTCCCCGGCATCAGCTGCGAGCGTTCCGTCGAGGGCAGTTTCATTCTCCGCAACAGCGGCAACGGCGCGCTGACCATCGATCCGAACCACCTGACCTTCTCCCCGCCGGAATATGAAATCGTCAACAGCGGCATTTTCCCGCTGACACTCCCTCCCGGGCAGTTCATCGAGGTGAAAGTACGCTGGAACGCACCGTCGAATTTCGGCGGCACACGCATCGGACAGCTCGCCATTGGCAGCAACGATCCGGATCACAATCCCTGGCAGGTGCGCCTCGAAGGCACCCGCGATTACGGCGCCCTGAGTTTCATGGACGAAATGCAGCTATCCTACGGCACCTGCGTGGGCGATACGCTGCTTTTCCCCACGCCGATATCGGCCACGGGCAACCGGAACCCCTCTTTTATCAAAATGGAGTTCGTCTCCGGACACAACGACTTCTTCCTTCGCAATCCGAAGCCGGGCACGGTCGTTGACGGCACGGAGAATTTCGAGTTCGTATTCGCCCCGCAGGACAGCGCAGTGCGCCGCGGCGTCTACCGCATCATCAACGGCAATCCCTCCTGTCCCGACACCGCGTTCATCGCGCTCAACGGCGTCGGACAGATTTCCAAACTGACCGCATCGTCGACCACTATCGATTTCGGTGAGATCTGCGTCGGGACTGTCAAGGACACGACGATCACGCTGCAGAACCTGGGCAACACCTTCGCATCGATCGGATTGATCGAGTACGCCGAAGGCGACCCCATGTTCGGTTCACCGGATCGCGGACTGGTGCTGCTGCAGGACAGCAGCAAGGTCATACGTCTGCAGTTCAAGCCGTGGGATGCCGGTGATTTCGAGGGCGTCTATCGCATTCCCTACGGACTCTGCACCGACACGCTGCTGCTGACGCTGAAAGGCACCGCGCTCGAAACCGAACTGGAATTCGACCCGAAAAGTCCCGTACGCGTCGGTCCCATCTTCGCGAACCGTGTCACCGCACAGGTCGTCACCGTGAGCAACCCGGGGAACACCCCCGCACATATCACGGATATCCGCTTCACGAAAATCCTGCCGCCGCTGCAGTTCCAGAACAAACCCCCGCTGCCCATGACGCTGGCACCGGGTGGCAGCACGACGTTCACGCTGCGCTTCGCTCCTGTGGACGTGGGAGAGTACAACACATCCGTGCTGGTCGAGTGGGATGCCCGCTGCCCGGACACGGGCCTTGTAGAAATCAACGCCATCTGCGTGCCCAATCCGGAGATTCACGCGCCGCAGTCCGC
>CAJXSA010000152.1 GCA_913060595.1 uncultured Ignavibacteria bacterium | reverse complement strand
AGCAGCTGAGTTCCAGCGCGATGCGTTCGGGAGAATCGTCCTTTTCCACGCGCAGCATTTCCTGCACCTGGTACCGTACCGTTGTGCGATTCTCAAAAATGATCACGCAGGCATCGTCGAGTTCAAATCGTTTCAGATCACGCTGCGCGAGCGCCTCCTTGCGAAGCGCGGCGCGCTGCTGCTCGTATTCACTGCAGGACAGGATGTCGGTTACGGCAAGTTGTTTCATTGAGATTGTTCGTTCCAGCGCGTTGATGGTTGACATGGTGGCGCCGCCGTGCGCGGCATCCTCTCGTCCCGCCTGCGAACGACTGCGCCGTCCGCACTCTGCCGCTCAGGACAATTCTGCGAGCGCTTCCAGCACTTCGTCTACGTGCCCCTTGACCCGGACTTTCGGCCAGATGCGGCGAACCACACCTTTGCCATCGATAAGCACGGTGGTGCGCACGATGCCGAGGAAGCTTTTTCCATAGAGTTTTTTCGGCTGCCAGACCCCGTATTTTTCGAGCACCTCATGCGTTTCGTCGCTGAGCAGCTCAAAGGGCAGTTCGTGCTTGTCTCGGAATTTGACGTGCGATGCGACACTGTCCCCGCTGACACCCAGGACGACGGCACCGGCTGCGGTGACACGGGCGAAATTATCCCTGAAATCGCAGGCTTCCTGCGTGCAGCCCGGCGTGCTGTCCTTCGGATAGAAATAGAGGATGACGGGGGATCCCGCGAAATCCTTGAGAGACACCTTTCCGCCGCCTGCGGCAGGAAGGGTGAATGCGGGGGCTTTTTTTCCTGTTTCCAGCATGCGTACTCCTTCACGATGAACATGGGCAAACGGGACGAAGCCTGCTCCGCCCCGCCTGCGGCAATGCGGTACTGTCAGTCGCTCGGACCGACGGCACGAAAAGAGAGCCTGTTACTTCGCACGGCATCCGATTTTCAGCGTCACCTGGTATTCCGTGGTGCTGGCGTCCACCATGCGTCCGCGCATTGATACGACCTCGAACCAGGCGACCTGGTAGCCGGTGGATATCTCGCGCAGAC
The DNA here is from genome assembly GCA_913060595.1 of uncultured Ignavibacteria bacterium. GTDB lineage: Bacteria > Bacteroidota > Ignavibacteria > SZUA-365 > SZUA-365 > BM516. The sequence continues at coordinate 7,761 of CAJXSA010000152.1, read as the reverse complement.
CTTCCTGTATGGCGGCTTCCAGACTCTCGGTGGAGATGCCGACGATTTCCTTGTACTCGAAAACAGATGCCATGATGACTCCTCTCGTGATAATGGGAATAACATGAAAGTGCGGGACGGCGTTCCGTCCGGCGGTTCAATCTTCAGAATTATAGTACTTCAATACATAATCCGACACCATGCGATCGGTGTTGAATTCCGGAATCAGGGTTTCCATGGATTTGCGCACGCGCTGCAGCCAACGCCGCGGAATCCCGTACTCGTCACGATCGTAGAATTCGGGGATAACCTGTTCCTCGAGAATGCTGTACAGCTGCGCAGCGTCCCGGGCATCCTGTTCCGCGACATCGTCGAGATGCGCATCGCCGCCGATGCTCCACCCGTTCTCCCCGTTGTATCCCTCACGCCACCAGCCGTCCTGAATGCTGAAGTTCAGTCCGCCGTGAATGAGAATCTTCATCCCGCTGGTGCCGCTCGCCTCCATCGGACGACGCGGATTGTTCAGCCAGACGTCCACTCCAGAGATCATGTGGCGCGCGACGTTGATGTCGTAATTCTCGAGAAAAACGATTTTACCGAACAGAGCCGGATTCTTGCTGTGTCCGACGATTTCCTGGATGAAGCGCTTGCCCTGATCGTCCCGGGGATGTGCCTTCCCGGCGAAAACGAGCTGAATCGGCCGATCGGGATCATTGATCATTTCCACCACACGGTTGAACTCACGGAAGAACAGCGGCGCGCGCTTGTAGGTGGCGAATCGACGAGCGAAGCCGATGGTGAGCGCGTCGGGACTGAGGATGCTGTCCTGCACCGTGTTGTAATCGGCGCCGACGCGATCGAACTGATGGCGCATCATGCGGCGCACGTACTCGATCATGTCACGGCGCAGACCGTAGCGCAGCGCCCACAGATCTTCGTCCGGCACGAGATCGGGGTCGGAAACCTGCGCCCAGATCGCTTCCTTTTTCAGGTAGTAAATCCACTTGCTCCCGAGATGCCGGTGCCAGAACTGCCGCGTGCGGTTGGCCATCCATCCGAGGATGTGCACGCCGTTGGTGATGTGACCGATGGGGACATCCTCCGGCTTCTCCGCATTGAAGAGAGACGTCCACATGTCGCGGCTGACCTGCCCGTGCAGTTCGCTGACGCCGTTGGCCGCGCGTGACATCTTGAGCGCGAGCACTGTCATGCAGAAGGTCTCCTTGTCGTCATCGGGACGTTCCCGACCGTAGGAGAGCAGCGTGTGGTGATCGAGCCCGATGCTTTCCCGGAAACGGGAAAGCAGGTGATCGAGAAGATCTGGTGTGAAGCGATCATGGCCGGCCGGCACCGGCGTGTGGGTGGTGAAGACGCAGTGCCGTTTGACCCAGTTCTCCGCGTCCGGGCGCGCCGCGCCTTTCGCAAGCTGCTCACGCAGCAGTTCGAAAGTCAGAAAGGCGCTGTGCCCCTCATTCATGTGAAAAACGGTGGGTGAGATCCCGAGCCGCCGCAGCAGCCGCACGCCGCCGATACCGAGGACCGTTTCCTGCATGACACGCGTGGTGCTGTCCCCGCCGTATACGCGCGAGGAGATTTCGCGGTAATGCAGGTCGTTTTCCTCACGGTTGGTGTCGAGGAGGTAAATGGTCGCCCGGCCGACGTTCACACGCCAGGCATGAAAGGCCACGGTGCTGTGGCCGATTTCCACCGATGCCGTCACGGCATTCCCCTCCTCGTCCGTCACGAGTTCGACGGGGAGATTCTCCGTATCCAGCAGGGGATAGCTCTCATGCTGCCAGCCGTCGGGACCGATGGTCTGCTGGAAATACCCGTTGCGATAGAAAAGGCTGATGCCGACGAACGGAACCCCGAGATCGCTGGCAGACTTGGTATGGTCGCCTGCAAGCACACCGAGGCCACCGGAGTAGATCGGAAGACATTCATGCAGACCGAATTCGGCGCTGAAATACGCAATGAGGTTGCCGTCTGCTTCGGCGACATTCTCCGCATACCATGTGTCCTTCTTTTTCAGGTACTCGTCGAAATCCTGCAGCACCTCCTCGACGGACGCGAGGAAATCCTTGTCGCAGAGACGCGCCTGCAGCTCGGCATGGGAGATCGAATGCAGCACGGAGACAGCGTTGTGATTCGACGAACGCCATTTCCGTTCCGAAAGTGCATGGAAGATGTCCTGCGCCCGGGGATTCCAGGTCCACCACAGGTTGTATGCGAGACGCTGCAGTCCGGCAATGGCGTGTTCGGTGCGTTTCATAAAATTGGCGTTCATGTACGTGGCCTCACTGGATAGAGTTCATATTGCTGCCGTGCCGAGATGAACACGCGCATTATTGACAACGGTTGACATGCTCACGGCAGTTCCCCGCGCGACCGCGCAACTGCGCGGCACGTCAGTGAAAAGCTCCCGGTTTCATCTCATGACAGGTAAAACAAAAATAGCGGGACGACCGGGAAGTTCCAACCCGTGCGCTATCGATCGTCCAGCAATTGCGCCCTGGACGCTGATTTCACCGCTTCCTGCGGAAACAGCACATCGTCCGCGCGCAGTATGCGGCGGATCGCGTCGATTTCAGCAGTATCGCCAAGTTGCGCACAGGCGGCAGCAAGCTGCCCGGCAAGCGAATCGCGGAGATGCCGGCGGAGCGATCGTTCCGGCAACTGCAGCCAGGCATGCTGGTGAAACAGCGTGTGGAGCGCATGACGCACTCCCTGCGGCCGTGATTCCTGCGCAGCCTCACGCAATGCTGCACGGATGCGGCGCTCGGCCAATCCGGAACGGCCTCCACGATCGCTGAAATCGAATCCGCGCACCGCATGCGCATACATCGGCGGCAGCTCTCCCCGTGCGACCTGCCTGCGGAAACGGCTGCGTAAATGCACAGAGACGCTGGCCGGACGTGCTGCCATGCCCGCGTCGTTGAGCAAATAAACGATGCCGCGGCACTGCTCGAGTGTGAGGTTGGTATGGACGAAGTCCCGGCCCGCGTGCAGCAGGAGGTCTCCTGCGGCGCCGTCGAGCAGAGGCAGCATGCGCAGAAAGGCATTGCGTACGAAGAGGCCCTGCCTGTAGCAGCGCGTGTGATCTCCGTACTGATAATCGCGCCGATGCCGCAGCGCCTGCAGTTCCGCGGAGGGATCAGCGTAACCGAGCAGTTCGAGAATGCCGAAGGCATCGGAGAATCCGACTTCCAGGTAGTAGGGAATGCTGTCGCGCCTGCAGAGCCTCGCCACACGGCGCTGCAATTCCTTTCTCCCCCGCAGCGCGCGGACGTTTGCGATGATGTTCGAGGCCTGCTCGTCCCTCCCGAGATCCGTCCAGGTGCCACGTGGAATGCTCGTGATGCGAACATGCGGCGCATCGAGATCGATGGTCAGCAGGTGAATAGCATCCGCCCTGCCGCCGGCGTGTCCGAGGCGGCTGTCGAGTCCGATGAGGAGAACGTCGAGAATATTCGCCCCCCCGATCTGCGCGTCACTGTCTGTGATGGAAGCGGTGCGGGGGAATACAGTGTTCCCCCCTGCCGGAGACACCTCCGGGTGAAGCGAGAGCGTCTCGGGCTGAAAAAGCGTACGGGCAGCCGCCTTGGCTTCCTCGCGGGCAGCGCCACGCAGCTGGCGGTCGACACTGTTGACAGAGCGGGCCGCGGTGAGCATGATGTCCCGCGCGGCCTCTGCCCCCAGTTCGGTCGGTGCAGGAGGCGCAATGGCATCCGGACTCCAGTGCGCGAGCAGTGACCACACCGCGAGCGTCGCCGCAGCAACCCCGGTAATGGCCAGCGCCCGGCGCCGCATCAGCCTCGCGCGGTGCCGGCGCAGCCGATACAGCCTGTGCCGTTCGTAAGTGTTCATTTGAACGCAGGCGTTCTCCCGGAAACGGAGGCCGGGCCAACGTTCCTGCCGTCACATGAGATTAATTCTTCGTGTAATACACGAGCTTCTGACCGATGTCGAGGAAGCGCCCGATCTCGTTCCAGCTCTTGAGCTGCGCGACGGTGACATCGAGTTTGCGCGCTATCGAGTACAGGGTCTCCCCTTTCTGGACCACGTACTCGTGCTTTTCACTCTCCAGACCGTCTGCCGGTTTCTGCGTGCCTGTTCCTGCAGCCGTGACCGTGGTGTCCGACTTCGCGGCGGCGACGGGTGGCTTTGCTTCGGATTCCGTTTCTCCCTGCACGGTGTACGTACGCTCTCCGCTGCCATTGCGCCGAATCAGCAGCTGCTGACCGACCATGAGTTCGTCACTTGCCAGCTTGTTCCACATGCGAAGGTTCGCAACTGATACGTTGTAGTCCCTGGCGATGCTCGACAGGCCTTCGCCTTTGGCCACCGTGTGGCGCGTGATGACAACACGCTTTCCGTCGACAATGACCGTGGTGTCCTTTGCGACAGGGACGGAGCCCTTCGCCACGTCCGCTGTCTTCTCCACGGTATCCTCCTTCTGCTCTGCAGCTGCCTTCTGCTCTGCAGCTGCGGGGGTCTCTACCTCAGGGGCGCGAAGGAGCAGCTTCTGCCCGATGCGCAGTGCCGTTCCCTCAAGTCCGTTCCATTCCTGCAGCTGCTGCACCGTCACGCCATGTGCGCGCGAGATGCTGTAGAGATTGTCCCCCGCTTGCACCTCGTATGCGGTCGCCGTACTCGCAGCTCCGGGAGTACCCTCTGCGGCCGCCTCCACCGTGCCCTGGACGGACGGTTTCACGGCTGCGGCAGGGGATTCCTGTACGGGACTTCCGCGCAGTACACGCAGTTTCTGCCCGACCTGGATGCCCGGGTCCGGAAGACTGTTCCACTTCATCATCTGTTCCACCGTCACACCGTAGGAACGGGATATGCGGTACAGGGTTTCACCCTTCTGCACGACATGCACCGTATCTTTTTCCGCAACCGGGGGCTTCTCCTGCATCGTGACGGACTTTTCCTGCTTGGCGGGCTTTTCCTGCTTCGCAGGCTTTTCCTGCTTCGCAGGCTTTTCCTGCTTTGCGGGCTTTTCCTGCTTCGCGGGCTTTTCCTGCTTCGCGGGCTTTTCCTGCTTCGCGGGCTTTTCCTGCTTCGCGGGCTTTTCCTGCCTGGCGGCAGCTTTATGCTCGCCGCGCGCATCCTCTCGCACCTTGAGTGTGCTGCCGGAGGCGATGTCCTCGGATGGGAGGTCGTTCCAGTCCATGAGATTCTGAATCGTAACCTGGAAGGCATCGGCGATGCTTGCAAGCGTTTCGCCGTTCTTCACGGTGTATTCCCCGAGGGCGGCGTCCGCTTCGGGACGTGCGCTCTGCGATGAGGCGGTACGGCTGCCTGTCGCGGCGGCGGCGACGGGAACGGACTCCGCGAGGAGAGCGGTATGTTCGACAGTCATGCTGTCGCTTCTCTCCAGCGTCTCTTCTCGCAGCCAGATCTCGAGCGTGGAGCCGGCACGCAGTTTGTCGCCGGACGCCATGGAATTCCAGTTCATGAGATCGTGTACGGTCACGTCGAAGCTCTGCGCGATCCCGCCGAGCGTCATTCCCTTCTCGATCCGTATGGCGCGTTTGATGCGTCCGTTGGTCCTGTGCGTGGGGTCACGGTCCCCGTCCTTATTCGTCAGATTGTCCATCGCCACGGCGTAGGAAGAGGGGTCGATGACCTCCTTGCGCGGGATGCGAAGGATCTCTCCGAGGCGCAGGTGGCGTGCACTGCTCATTTCATTGGCTTTCACGATCTGCCCGACGGTCACACGGTATTTCTTCGCCAGGCGATAGAGGCTCTCGCCGCGACGGACTTTATGCTCGACCATGACGATTTCTTCCGCGCGGCGCACCGGGCAGTTGACGAGGTTGGACGCGAAGGTTCGCGAACGGCCTTTCGGTATGCGCAGCGAGAATGGCTTTGGCGGCGTGATCGGCTGCAGCAGTGTGGGATTGTACACCTGAAATTCTTCGAGACTGAGGCCGACGCACGCGGCAAGATCCTTCAGGTGATACGGTTTGTCGACGCGCACGCTTTCGTACTCGATAGGCTGCTGCATGACCACATCGGTGAAATCGTATTCCTCCTGGTCAAGGGCGATGATGGAGGCAGCGATGTAGCGAGGGACGTAATTCTGTGTTTCGCGTGGCAGGTATTTCCGCACTTCCCAGTAGCTGGGCGCGTCCTTCCCGCTCTTGCGTATGGCGCGGCTGATGCGTCCTGCCCCGGCGTTGTAGGCTGCCAGTGCGAGATGCCAGTCACCGAAGCGATTGTAGAGATCCCGCAAATGCCGCGCGGCGGCGCGGGTTGCCTTCTCCGGATCGCGACGATCGTCCACGTACCAGTCCCCTTTCAGTCCGTACATCTCGCCGGTGGATTTCAGGAACTGCCACAGACCGACACAGGCCGCCCACGAGCGTGCGGTGGGATTGACGCCACTTTCAATCATGGTGAGAAAGATGATTTCTTCCGGCATCCCCTCCTCCGCGAGGATGGGGCGCATGACGGGGAAATAGCGCCCCGACCGTTCCAGCCACTTGTTGAAATGCTTGCGCATCTTGGTGGTGAAGTAAATGATGTTCTTCTCCACCTCCGCATTGAGCGGGAGCGGGATGGTCGTCGTCGGGGGTTCCTTGAACGTCAGTGTGGTCAGATCCACGGTGTCGGCTTCCGCATAGTCGTCGGCAAGCAGCGCCAGTGCCGAAACAGGCACGTCGGCGTCACCCTGTTCGATGGCAGAGGCACATGTGCGGTACACCGCCGCGAGGCGGCTGCTCAGATCGAGATAAGTCGCGTCCTCTTCGATATCGGGGAGATAGCTGGCGCGGTCGAGTTTCCCGGATGCAAGGATGGCCTGGTCGATCGCTGTCGCGGTGTCCCCGCCGGTGAGCGCCTTGCTCGCAAGCAGCACATGCAGGCGCGCGCGGTCCAGCAGCGGCTCCTTCTCCGCTGCGGCCACCTCGATGGCGACAGGGACGTCCTCGAAATCAATTGAAGGACGCGGCAGCAGCGGACCGTCCCCTGCCGGGGCCAGCGTATCCATGAGCGCTGTCGTCTGCCCGCCCGCTTCACTGTTATTCGCGAGTTCTTTCTGCGAGGAACATGCAGCCGCGAAAACGGCAAGCAGAAGAATGAGAATTGCTCTGGCTATCCCCGGGCGGAAAACGTCGCGGCGCTGTATCATAATACCTCGTATCGAAAGGGAACGGTGATACCCCTCCGGGCTGCGCGTTGCTGCGGCAGCGGCGGAGAAGGACTCATCGGGAAAACTACAAAGTCGACCTGAGAAAATCAATGAAATGAATGCTCTAAGATATTGGTATTAAATGACAACAGTCAGGTGTTATTCAACGGTTTCAGCAGGGGAAGACAGCATGCTCTCCCCGCTTCCCTCATTGCCTGCCGGCCCGGCCAGCTTCTCGAACACGAGAATGCCGAAGGTCTGGTCGACAGCGACGAACTGCTCGAGCACCTTGTATGAGGGATTCTGCTGGAAAAACTCCATCGGGACATTCCCGCCGAACTGGCTGTTCCCGTAGTGGCTGTCCCAGATCACCACCGAGCCTCGCGCAGCCTCGGCAAGCGTTTCGAGCTGCATGGAGCGATCGCGGTTGCTGTCGTTGATATCGATATCAGCAAAGTAACGGAACAGCACGTGATTGCCGTACAGCGGCCGCTGCTGAAACTCCTCAGGCTGCTCGAGATACCATTCCGCCGCCTGTTTCACTGTTTTCGCTTCGTTGTCAAGCTCACGGGGTTTTTCCGCGTACAGCGTGAAAGCAACCGTGGCGACAAGCAGAAAGCTTACGAAAACCGGTCCGCTGAGCA
>CAJXSA010000151.1 GCA_913060595.1 uncultured Ignavibacteria bacterium | reverse complement strand
CCAAGCGCGTGTACGCGGTCAATTTCTTCAGCCGCGAAGTCGGCTGGGCCTGCGGCGTCGGCGGACTGATCCTGCACACGACGGACGGCGGAGACACCTGGATCGACAAGTCCTACGACGAGCCGTTTTTCCTGCGCTCGATCTATTTCGACGACGACCGTCGCGGATGGGCGATGGGCTGGAACGGTCTCATTCTCGAAACCACCAACGGCGGCACGACCTGGGGGAAGAAGGACTTCAATCTCCCGGGCAGCCCAGAGTACATTTACTACGTGAACGACAACGTGCGCTTCATCTGCGGCGGCAACGGTCTCATGCTGAAAACCACCGATCGTGGCGAGGACTGGCGCATGATCGAAACCGGCACGGGCGTGACGCTCATCTCCATGTACTTCGTCGGCACCAATGACGGCTGGGCCATCGGCAAGGGCGGGGTGATCCTCAAGACCACCGACGCGGGCGAGACCTGGACGAAAGTGCCGTCCGGCACGCAGAAAGACCTCATGGACGTCTCCTTCAGTGATTACGGCACCGGCGTGGTGCTCGGTGTGGAAGGGACCCTGCTGCGGTCGACCGATTTCGGTGACAGCTGGTACAGCGTCTCGAAGGGATCCCGCGCTTCGTACTACCAGGTCGAGTTCCTCGGCAGCAGCGGCTGGGCGGTCGGATTCGACGGAAGCGTGCAGTATACGCATGACGACGGCGACACCTGGTACAGCGTGGAGGTCGCGGACGCCATCGAGCTCAACGACATCGCCATGTTCGACGAGCGCCGCGGCGTGGTCGTCGGCTACGGCGGCTTCATTGCGCAGACATCGGATGGCGGTGCCAGCTGGCTGACCGTGCAGAAAGACAAGAATTTCAAAGCTAACGGCGTTGACGCCGGCGGTGACGTGGCCGTCGCCGTGGGAGACGAGGGGCATTACTGGCGCTCGACGGATGCCGGCATGACGTGGACCTCCGCGATGATGCCGGAACAGGTCAACATGCAGAGCGTCGAGCACATCGGCGGCAACTGCTGGCTCGCCGTCGGCAACGGACGCACGATGTATCGCTCCTGCGACAACGGCATGAAATGGGAGAAAATCGATCTGACGAGCATCGCGGATGCGAATGCGGATCTGCTTGGCATCAGCTTCGTCTCCGATCGCAGCGGATGGGTCAGCGGCAAGCGCGGCACCATTCTCTACACCGACGACGGCGGTCAGACCTGGGGCCGCGGACGCACCAATCTGTTCCTGCCGCTTGCGGACGTGGACTTCGCCGACGAGCTGAACGGCATGGCCGTCGGACCGGAGGGGACCGTGCTGCTGAGCAACAACGGCGGACGCACCTGGACGAAGCTCGCACGCGTGGCGGATGTCGGCCTGATGTCCGTCGAAGCGATCGGCAAGAAACTGCAGTGGGTGGTCGGTCACAACGGTACGATACTGCGCTGCGACTGGGAATAACCGACTGCGATGATTCGCGCACTTGACCTGACAAAACGCTTCGACGACTTTACCGCCGTCGATCACCTGACGCTGACCGTGGAGCCGGGGGAAATCCTCGGCTTCCTCGGTCCCAACGGGGCGGGAAAGAGCACCACGGTGAAAATGCTTACCGGCATGCTGCAGCCGACGCAGGGCACCGCGGAAATCGCCGGCCACGACATCATCGAGTACCCGATGCAGGTCAAGCAGCGCATCGGCTACATCCCCGAGAGCGGGGCGATGTACGAAAGCCTGACGCCGGCGGAGTATCTCGACTTCGTGGCCAGTCTCTACCACCTCGATCCCGCGCTCGCCGAATCCCGCTTCAACGACCTGCTCGATGTCTTCGGTATCCTGCACGCGCGGGATCAGCGCATGACGGAGATGTCGAAGGGGATGAAGCAGAAAGTGCTCATTTCCTCCGCCCTCATCCATCGTCCCGACGTGCTCTTTCTCGACGAACCGCTCAACGGCCTCGACGCCAACGCCGCCATGGTGGTCAAGGAACTGCTCAAAAAGCTGGCCGCACAGGGAAAGACGATTTTCTTCTGCTCACATATTCTCGAAGTGGTCGAACGCATCTGCACGCGCATCGTGATCATCGACAAGGGACAGACTATTATCTCGGGCACGGCGCGCAGCATCACCGAAGACACCGACAGCAAATCACTCGAGGACGCGTTCTCACGCATCACCGGCATCCGCGACGCGGGTGATCTTTCCAACGATTTCCTCGCCGCACTGGAGCGCGTCTGATGCTTGATCGCCTGCTCGCGCGACTGGATATCGATCCGAGGCAGTTTCGCGCGCTGCTGCGCACATCCCTTCGCATCGATTTCCGCACGGGACTTTTCGCCGGCTCCCGGAAAAAGAAATCGAAGCGCCGTTTTCCGGGACTGTGGCAGATCCTGGTGTTCTACGGTTTCCTCGGCCTGGTCATCAGTTTTCTGATCCTGGAATCCGGCGACCTGTTTTTCTCGGGCACGTCGATGATGACCATCGTCATGTTCTCGGTGGCGACCTCCATTCTCGTCGAGTTTCAGTCCATCGTCGTCGCACCGGAGGATTACCACATCCTCGCCCACCGGCCCATTTCCTCCCGCACCTTCTTTGCCTCGCGCATGGCGAACATGCTCGTCTACCTGGGCGTGATCACCGGCGCCATCGGACTCGCGCCTTCGTTGGTCTACGTGTTCCGTGACGGCTTTCAGCCCCATCTCGGAGTCGCCGCCATGCTCGGCATGCTGGGGGCGGGCGTGTTCACGGCGATGGCCATCATCTTTCTGTACGTCAACCTGCTGCGCGTCATCCATCCGAAGAAACTGCGCCGGGTGTTTTCGTATCTGCAGCTGGTGCTGTCCTTCGTCGTGTACGGCAGCGGAATGATCTTTTCATCCCTGTTCAACGCGGGCCTGGTCACGGACGTGGACATTCCGCAGGAGAGCTGGATGCTGCTGCTGCCGCCGACATGGTTTTCGAGCGTGCTCTCCATTTTCGAAGGCAGGGGATTCTGGCTGGAATTCGCATCGATACTGCTCGGCGCGGGCGCGACGTTCACGCTGCTGACCTACGCCTATGAGAAACTCTCACTCGAATACGCGGCGATGATCGCGCGCCTCGACGAAACGACGGAGGATCAGAAGCCCGCCCGTCCTTCGCGCACCATGTCCCTGCCCATGTTCAGGCGGAACGAGGGTCGCGCCGCCGCACGCCTGATCCGCAACCAGTTCAAGTACGATCAGAAATTCCGCATGTCCGTGCTCGCCATCGTGCCGCTCACCGTGCTGTACCTGATTGCCGGGCTCAGCGGGGGCGGGGGACTTGCCGATCCCTTCGTCGATCCTGCCGAGCATGTGGAAAAGGCGAACCTCCTGTATTTCGCGATGGCGTTTTTTCCCGTGCTTCTCATGGCCTCACTCGTGCGCAGCGACGCCTGGCAGGCCTCGTGGATATTTCACGCGACGCCCTCCGACAAGGGAAAAATCGTGCTGGCAGTGAAAGACGTGCTCGTTGTGTTTTTCATCCTGCCGTACCTGCTCGCGCTCGGTGTCGTGTTCCTTTTCTATTTCGAAAGCATCCGACACGTGCTTCTGCACGTGTTCATACTCAGCATGCTCTCGCATCTGATACTGCAGGTCATCGTGATGGTCAATCCCTACCTTCCATTCTCGCGTCCCTCGCGCAAGGGAGAGCGCACAGCGGGAATCTTCATCGGCATCATCGTCGCCGCGGTCGTGATGACCGTCATCATCAACGTGCTCGCGCGCCTCATCTATCCCTCCGCGTATGCGACGGGCATCACGCTGCTCGTCCTCGCGCTGCTCACCCTCGTGTTTGAACGTCTCGCCGCCGAACGCGTGCGCACAAAAACCCGCCGCCTGCAGTTCGACCAGTAAACCATTTTTCGTCCGGAAGTGTTATTATTCGCGGAGACTGTCCATCGCTCCACCGAATACATATCATCGTCGCCCTGCCCGGGCGCGCGGCCACACAACGGCAACACACATCCATCATTTATCAGAGGATATGCATGAAGACCGCAGCTACCCTTATTGTGACGATTCTCGTTCTCGCGGCGCCGCAGCTGCGCGCACAGGAGAAGGAAGAACCGGTCATGGGCTGGAACAACACTCTTGTCGCCGGACTCAACCTGACGCAGGTGAGCCTGCACAACTGGACGCAGGGCGGGGAGAACACGCTCGCGTGGACCTTCCTGGTGAACGGCAAGTTCCTGTATCAGCAGACCGACTGGAAATGGAACAACACGCTGAAAATCGCATACGGCAAGACCAAGCTCGGTGACGACGATTTCCAGAAGTCCGAGGACGAGCTGTTCTGGGAGAGCGTGTATTCGCACAACATCGGCTGGAAAATCGATCCCTACGTGGCCAATCAGCTGCGCACGCAGTTCGACGACGGTTACACCGTGTCGGAGGATGAGAACGGTCAGGAGGTCCGCACGCTGGCGTCTGGGCCCTTCGATCCGCTGTACCTGATACAGTCCGCCGGTTTCACCTACTCGACGGGCGAGACCTTCTTCACGCGTCTCGGTATCGCTTTCAAGGAAACATTCTCCTCGGCGGACTACGGTTTCGCGGATGATCCGGACACGGATGGTGAGATCGAAGACTTCCGTTTCCAGACGGGTATCGAATCCGCCACCGGGGTGAAGATCACCGTCATGGAGAACATCGTCTACACGTCCCAGCTGAACCTGTTCTCCGCCTTCAACCAGATGGACGTCTGGGATGTGCGCTGGGACAACACGCTCAACGCGAAGGTGAACGACTATGTCGTCGCTTCACTGAACGTGATTCTCGTGCACGACATTTCCCAGACGCGCCGCACGCAGGTCAAACAGGCCATCGCGCTCGGACTGCGCTATTCGCTGCTCTGATCTCGGCGCATCAATACGAAACGAAACGCCAACGCCCCGGCTGCCATCGAGCTGCCGGGGCGTTCGCCATTGCGGGGAAGCGGCGCTAGCGCAGGACGGTGAAGCCCATGCTGCCGGTCCACTGCACGCTGCCGCGTGCGCCGGTTGCGATCATGCGGAGGAGGTAGCGACCGGCGGGCAGCGAGGCGGTCTCCAGCGGCTGGCTGTGTGTTCCGCTCGCGCGCTGGAGCACCGGGGTGCGCAGCACCTCGCGTCCGAGAGCGTCGTAGACCACTGCTGAAACGCTCTGCACGCTGCCAGGCGCGCCGCCCAGGCGGTAGCGAAGCATGGTGCCGGCGCCGGCGGGCACGGGATTCGGATAGTTCTGGTAGAGCCGGTACGCACCGTCATCTGCCGCGGGAGGCGCATGCACGGAGGTGACCATCGGGTAGAAGGCGCTGTCGGAAAAGACGAACACGCGCGACTGGAACGGCATGACGTCGAAGGTGAACGCGGCGAGATCTTCCGCGGTGACGGCGAACGTGGAGTCCGCGAGCATGTCGTTCATATAGTACATGCGTCCCTCCTCCAGGGCTTCGCCCAGGTCGAGCATGGATTCTTCAATCGACAGCGTGACGGAAGCGGGACGGTCGAGGAAGCTGGCCGCGGTGACGATGTTTTCATCCCTCTCGGGACGCAGGAAACTGTACACGCCGGGTGTTCCGTTATCCACCCGCACGATGCGCGGGGAGCGGAGGGAGGCATAGTCGCTTCGCAGCGCGATGAGCTCGCGATAGTAGTCGAAGAAATCTGGGCGCGGGGCGACCGCGAAGTCGATGCGGTTGCGGCGGCCTTTCCAGCCGACCTCCTGTCCCGCGTAGAGCATGGGGATGCCCGGGGCGGTGAGCATGACCACGGCGCCGGGTTTGGTGCGGTCGGTGTTGCTCGAGAACAGTTCCGCGATGCGCGTTTCATCATGGTTTTCCATGAAGCGGAAGTAATGCGCGTTGGGACCGGTGTAGTGATTGTAGTTTTCGTTCGGGGAATAATTCCGTGTGCGGTCGTCGAGGGATCCGACCGCGCCGTTTCCCAGCGTGCCCTTGATCTGTCCGTACCAGTTCCAGTCGTAGCCGGCGTCGAGTGCGCCGCCGCCGTCCGCGTAGTTGATTTCGCTGCCCTCTCCCGTGCCGTCGGTTTCACCGAGTATGAACGCCTCGGGCTTGTAGCCCTTGATCTCCTCGCGGAAGGGCCGCCACCACACCTTCTCGCCATAGCGGTTCTGCGGTCCCCAGTACACGTCGAGGCGGAAACCGTCGGACCGGCGGTCGACCAGCCAGTAGCGATACACGTCCATCATCGCGCGCTGCGTTTCGGAATCGGAGAGATTGAGATTCGGCAGCGTCCAGTTCGAGTAGCGCGCGTACAGCGGGTAGCCTTCCTCGGTGACGATGCTGTGGCCAATGTCTCGCGGACTGCCGATCAGGCGGGTCTCGATGAACGGGCGGAAGATGGAGTAATCGCCCCACCGGCGGATGTCCTCCACCCAGGGATGATTCTCGTGCACGTGGTTGGGTGTGATGTCGAGAATGATGCGCATGCCGTTCGCGTGCACGCTGTCGACCAGCTCATCGTAGTCCGCCAGCGTCCCGATGCTCTCGTCGACGTCATAGAAATCGATGATGCTGTAGCCGGCGTTGAACGAGTTGATGCTGCCCGGATTGTCCATGATGGGCATCAGCCAGAGCGTGTTCACACCGAGCGCGCGCAGGCGGGGCAGGCCGTCGATGACGCCCTGCAGGTCGCCGTCGGAGGAAAACGCGGGCACGAAGATTTCGTACACCACCGCGTCGCGCACCCAGGCGGGATTATCGTCGACGCCTGAGAGTGTCGGGATGACGGGGGGCGTGTTTATGTCCGGGACGTTGATGTAATGCCGGACGTAGGCGGAATTCATGTCGCCGTCCGTTGCCTCGAGGCGAATGTAATACTCGCCCGGCGGAGAAGGAAGGTTGAAGGAAATGCTGCCGCCGGTGCGGTCGATGTTGAGGGGAGCGGGATTCAGGCTGTCCTCGGACACCCAGCGGAGCGTAAGCGGTCCGCCACTACTGCCGGAGACGTCCAGGTGGATCTGTCCGCCGGAGAAGCGCATTTCCATGCCGATTTTCGGAGTGTTGTCTACGAGACGACGGATGGTGAGCGAGATGCTCTCCACCGGCTGCAGGTCCTTCATCCCGCGCGCGATGAACACGTTGTCTCCCTCAATTAAATCAGCGTCCGCGAAGAAGCGGTCACCGACCACCGTCGTTTCCAGCGTGTCGCCTCCGCTGCGTGTGACGACCACGTCATTGACGCCCGCGGCGGAAATGTACCCTTCGAGCTGCTGCGACTCTCTGTATGTCCCCGGGTGATCACGCGTGAGCCATTGCAGTTCCGCGGTCAGCAGCGTGAAGCGCACAGAGTCGCTGCTCAGTCCGATGCCGTCGCCGGCGGTGAGCGTGAGGACATGACTGCCGTCCTCTATTCCCGTGAGCGTGCGCGCGTAGCGGCCGGTGGCCGGGTCATAGCCCGTGCCGAATCCGGCGACCGCCTGCCCGTCGACCTCGATCCGTATGCCCATGGCGTCGATCGGATGTCCGACGGCGGGGAAGATGTCCGCGAGCAGGCGCACCGAGTCCGTGGTGACGACCGGACCGTTCTCCACGCGGACATGGAACACCGTCGGCCGGCGCACATGAATGATGCTGTTGCTGTATTCGCCGAAGATGCGGGGATTGAGCGGATCGGCGAGCCAGCCGTCGGATTTTCCGTCGATGTTGAATTTGTACTGATAGGACCCGTCCGGCCCGGACCCACCGTCCACCTCGAGGCGCACGGTTTTCTCCCAGCTGCCGTCCGGCAGCTTGTCCATCGTCCACCGGGGACCGGGATTGATCACTCCGCTGCTGTTGTTGGCCCAGTTGTTGAATTCCCCGGCGAGATGCACGAAAGTGTGATTGCCGGCCGGTTTGTAGCGGAAGGTGACGTCCACGCTGTCCTGGGCCGTGAGCGGGAGGGTGAACAGGCAGACGAGCAGAAGCGAAAACAATGCGCGCATGAGGATACGGAATCAAGGTGAAAACAACTGTTCCCACCATAATGCAACCCGGAAGCACAAAGTTCAAATGAATTCGCCGCCCCGGATTCCCACGATCCGCTGCGTGGCGATAGAATTGTCCCGGATGACAAAAAATGTGAGTAGAATAAATGTTAACACACCCTAAAATCGAAAGTTAGGGTGTGTTAACATTTGTAAACGGAAAGTTAGGATATGTTAAAATCTGGAGACCACGAAGTTAGGGCGTGTTAACTTTTATGAAATCGTCGAAAACAGCTTATCTGGTGCTGTTTTCCGCATGAAAGGCCAGGAAGGAGGCTGCGCCGTCCTTTCCCATGTAGCGTTCGAGCATCCTGGGGTCCGTTTTCGTCAGGTCGACGAGAATCAGTCCGTCGAGCACGTCGGAGAAATCCGGATCCATGTTGAAGCCGAGCAGCCTGCCGCCGAGTTTGAGGTACTGTTTGAGGAGGATGGGGACGTCGCGCTGGTCCTTTTCGATGTCGGCGATGAGAGCGGAGAGGTCACCGAGTTCACGCACGACGGTGGACATCGTGGCGGGATCGAGGCCGGCGCGCCGGTGCGGGGGCGGCGTTTTTGCCCGCACCATCGACGCGCGTTCATCCATCGCGGTGCGGCGCAGGAAGTGCATGAGCATGTCCTGCGTGTGGCTGCTGTAGGCGCTGTTGATGCTGACCGGACCGAAGAGGTGCCTGTACTGCGGATTGCGCACGACATAGGCGCCGATGCCTTTCCAGAGCAGCATGAGCGGAAGGAACTGCTTCTGGTATTCCCGGCGCACGAAGCTGCGGCCCATTTCCAGCGCGGGGGAGAGCTGGCGGAGCAGGCGTTTGCGGATATTGAACA
>CAJXSA010000150.1 GCA_913060595.1 uncultured Ignavibacteria bacterium | reverse complement strand
GGAACGCCACGACGTCGGCGAAGGTGAACTTGCCGAGATTGCGCAGCGGCTCGGCGATGAGGAACATGACCAGCGGCCATCCGACGAGGAAGCCGATCGAGTAAATCAGTCCGTCATAGCCCGTGAGCGCCACCATGCCGGCGATGCCGAGAAAGGAGGCCGCGCTCATGTAATCGCCCGAGAGGGCGAGCCCGTTCTGAAAGCCGGAGATGCTCCGGTCCGCGGCGTAGAATTCTGATGCGGTTTTCGTCCGCTTCGCCGCCCACCAGGTGATGGCGAGCGTGAAGAGAACGAAAACGAAGAATATGATGATCGACGTTATATTCGCCTGGCCGAGAGTGGTTTCAAAAGTTTCCAATGTATGTACCCTTTGCTTGCTGGAGGGGAAGATGAATAAGGAAGCGGGTTGCTGCCGCGGATCAGTCGCCGCTGATCTGCTTCTTCATATCGCGCACGACCCTGTCATAGCGGTTGTTCGCCCACCAGGTGTAAACGCCGGTGAGCAGCCATGCGAAAATGATGATGCCGATGCCGATGGGCAGTCCGACCGTGACATGTTCCCCGATCTTCGCGGCAAGCAGGCTCTTGTCGAAGGCGATGATGAGGATGAAACCGAAGTAGACGATGAGCATGATGGCGGTGAGGGTCAGGGAAACGGAATTCCGCTTTCGGACGAGTGCCTTGAAATCGTCCGACGCAAGAATCCTGCGTACATCTTCGTGTTTGAGACTCATAGTGCTTCCATCGTGGTGTATGGGGGAGTGATAGGGGGCTCTCCTGGCAGGGTGTACAAAACCGACGGCGCATCAGGCGAGTGGCGACCGTCGCTCGACGATGCCATCGTGCAGCAAACGCTCCGACGCACCGTTCGTTTACAGGTGTATGTCCTACGCGAAAAAGATATCCCTCGAGTTCGGAGGGGGTACAGCTTGAGATTATTGCGAGGCAATAAGTGCAAATATTCACGAAAAGTCAATAGGAAGTCTGAATATCTGCTATTTAATCACGGGCGTATTTTATACCTCCGTATCCCGAACAGTTGATGGTGGAGCCCTCCCGACGTATCTTGGAGCGAAACGCATCCACGATCGACAATTCGCGCACAGCGAGAACCGGACTGCAGACATGAAAGTTGGCTTCATCTCTGACATACACGAGGACATCGAGAGCCTTCGCGACGCGTTCGCTCTGCTCGAGCGGAGGCAGTGTGACGCGGTGGTCTGCCTGGGCGACATCGTCGGCTTCACCATCCCGTTTCAGCGCTACATCAGGACGCGGGACGCGGACGCCTGTCTTTCCCTCGTGCGTGCGGAATGTGCGTCGGTCGTCGCGGGAAATCACGATCTCTTCGCCGTGCGCCGCACGCCGCGCTACGACGCGGGCTTCACCTACGGACTGAACTGGTACGCGCTCGACTATGACGAGCGCTCCCGCCGCTCGCGCAACAGGGTGTGGCTGTACGAGGACAGCGAGATGCCGCACTTCCTCAGCGCCGGTTCCCGGGAATACCTGTCGTCCCTGCCCGAATATGCCGTCGAGGACTTCGACGGCCAACGTGTTTTCCTCTCGCATTTCCATTACCCCGATCTGTCCGGTTCGCGCATCGATTCGCTGCGGCGCGCGCGTCACCTGCGGCAGCATTTCTCCTTCATCGCGCAGCACGACTGCCAACTTTCCTTTTCCGGTCACGGGCACCCGGAGGGCTGCGCGCGGTCGGACCGCAAGCGCCTGCGTTTCCTCCGGTTCGGCAGCTACGCGCTCGACGGGGGCGCGGAATGGGTCGCCGGCCCGTGCGTCGCGAACACGACGCGCGCGAACGGCTGCATGCTCTATGACACCGCGAGCCGGCAGCTCGACGTGATTCCGCTCGCTTCCAGAAAAACCATCGTGTGATTCCATGCAGACACAATCGACCTGGTTCATCAACCGGCGCTTCCTCCTGAAGATTCTCCTCCCGGTGATCGCGACCCTGCTGCTGTTCGTCGTCGCGCTCTACCAGATCGTCATTCCCCGCTTCGAAGAAATCGTTCTCGACAGGAAGCGGGAGATGATACGCGAGCTCACCACGTCGGTGTGGCACGTGGCGGACCGCTATCATCGCGAGGCCGCGCAGGGAAGGATGTCCACCGCCGAAGCGCAGCGCTGGACCATCGCCCAGGTGCAGAACCTGCGCTACGGCGAGGAAGGGAAGGACTACTTCTGGATCACCGATTTTCAGCCGCGCATGATCGTGCATCCCTTCCGGCCGGATCTGAACGGCACCGACCTGAGCGATTTCAAGGATTCAGAGGGGAAGACGCTGTTCGTCGAAATCGTCAAGACGGTGCGTACGCACGGGGACGGCTACGTGGATTACACCTGGCAGTGGAAAGACGATTCTTCGCGCATCGTCCCCAAGCTCTCCTACGTGAAACCCTTCCGTCCCTGGGGATGGATCATCGGCACCGGGATATACATCGAGGACGTGCGCGACGAGATCGCCGCCCTCGAGTCGAACGTCGTCACGATCTCCCTGTGGATCACCGTCTCGATCTCGCTGCTGCTGCTTTTCATCACGGCACAGAATTTGCGCGCGGAACGGCAGCGGCAGCGGGCCGAGCAGGAAGTGCGCGAATCCAAGGAGAAGTACGAAGCGCTCGTGGAGGCTTCCACCGAGGGACTGCTGATGGTGATGGGGGACAGGCAGCTGTGGTTCAACAGGACGCTCCTCACCATGCTCGGCTACACCGATGAGGAAGCGAGCGGCGTGGAACTGTCCGCGCTGTTCACCGATGACGCCGTCGCCCGCGTGTTCGACAGCATGGAAACAGAGCAGATACGCAGCGCGCTGAATTCTCATGCCGAGACAGGACTGCGCAGAAAGGACGGTTCGGTGATCGACGTCCTGCTGACCGTCTCTCCGGTGGGATTCTACGGGAAAACCGGCGTGGTGCTCATCGTCAAGGACATGAGTCATCACAAGCTCATCGCCGACGCGCTGGACGAAAGCAAGCAGCGCTTCAGCGCGCTGACCAACAGGCTGTCGCTCGCCGTGTTCCGCACCGATGCCGGACGGGGACTGCGCTTCGTGGAGGCGAACGCGGCGACGGCGCGGCTCTTCGGCTGCACGGGACTCGAGGAGCTGCAGAAAACGGAGCTGCGGGAATATTTCGACGATGAGAAATCCTTCACGGCGCTGCGTGACGAAGTCATGGACAGCGGTTTCGTCACGAATCGCATCGTGCGCGTGCGCAACAGCGAGCACACGCCGGTTCTGATTTCGCTGTCCGTGGCCGTTGTGAGCGATGCCGCGGGGAAGGCGCAGTACTGCGACGTGCTCGCCGAGGACGTGTCCGAGGAGAAGAAAAGCAGGGAAGACGCCGCGCGCCTGGCCGCCGATCTGCAGGCACCGATATCATTTCTTTCCCAGCCGGTGACTCCCTTCGTGCGCGATGCCGTGTATTGCCGCATGGTCGATACGGCGGCGGATGTCGCACGCCTCCTGTCACGTCCGCGCGATCACACCGTGCTCGTGCGCGACGATGCGGGCCGCACCGTCGGCATGATCACCGACGAGGAACTGCGCGCCGCCCTGCTGTCGGACGCGCGGGGGGCAGAAACCGGCGTGTACGAAATCATGCGCGCTCCCGTGGTCTTCGCACGGGAGGGAGACGTGGTGCACGACGTGCTGCATACGTTCAGGGAGCATGCCTGTTCCGCTGCGGCGGTGCGCGGTGCGGGAGGCGCGATCGCAGGAACCGTGCATGCCGCGGAGCTGGAGCGCGCGCGCCTGCATTCGTACGACCTCTTCCTCCTGCGCCTGCAGCGCGCCGAGACCGTCGGGGACGTGCGGGCGGCGCACGAGGCCCTGCGGGGATACGTTCGCATTCTTATCGGGACGGGCGCACCGCTGCATGTCATCACGCATGCGAACACGCTGATTTCCGATACCGCGGGCAAGCGCCTGATCGAGATCGCCGTGCGCGAACTCGGTCCCCCGCCGCGTCCATTCGTGTTCATGGCGCTCGGCAGCGAAGGGCGCGGCGAGCAGACCCTGCTTACCGACCAGGACAACGCCATCGCCTACGCGGATGACGGCGGTTCGGCGGACGACGAGGTGCACCGCTACTTTCTCTCACTCGGTGAACGCGTTTGCGCTGCGCTCGACAGCGTGGGCTACGCGTTCTGCAAGGGCGACGTCATGGCGCAGAATCCCCGCTGGTGCCAGCCGATACGCGTGTGGAAGCAGTATTTCACCGACTGGGTGCACACGGCGAATCCGCAGGACCTTCTCGACGTCGGCATTTTCTTCGATTTTCGCCGCGTCTGCGGCGATGAGGAGCTGACCACGCAGCTGCGGGATCACCTGTTCTCCGCGCTGCGGGGCAACACATCGGTGCTTCTGCACATGTCACAGAACGCGATTCGCGTCAGGCCCCCGACGCGTCAGCTCAAGTCCGAGGAGCGCATCGACAGCAAATGGGCGCTGCTTCCCATCGTGGACCTCGCCCGCATCTACGCGCTCAAGAACGGCGTCCGCGAGACCGGGACCTTCGATCGTCTCGCACGGCTGTACGAAATGGACGTGTTTTCCAGTGTGCGCTATCGCGACATCGTCGAGGCCTGCCGTTTCCTCATGACACAGCGCCTTCGCCGCCAGGCCTCCCTGCTCGAGCGCAACGCCACGCCGGACAACATGATCGACGCGCATGAGCTGGCCGACATCGAGAAGCTCGCGCTCCGGCGTGTGCTCTCGCAGACAGAAGAGTTTCAGGAAAAGCTGAATATCGATTTCAAGGGGACGGTGTAGGCGACGAGGCAACGGTCGATGCCCTGCGTCACAGGGGAACTCTTTCCCCTCGATACGCCATTCTATAATACACGTTCCGTTTCCGCGCGGGACGCCTCGTTCCTGTGACACCATACCTGACAGATAGATGAAATCATTTTCTTTCTCCCTGCTTCGCCGCATCGTGCTGCCCGCGGCGGTCGCACTGATCCTGGCCTCCTGTTCCGAGGACGAGCCCGCGGCGCCTGTCGCGCAGAATCCGACGGCCACGATCGCCGTGTTCTCCGACCCCCATTACTACGCACCCTCGCTCGGCACGGGCGGCGCCGCGTTCAATGACTACGTGGCGGGTGACCGCAAGATGATCGCGGAGAGCCACGCCATCGCCGAGGCGGCCGTCGCGGCCCTGCTGCAGAGCGATGCGGAAATCGTCATTGTACCCGGCGACCTGACCAAGGACGGCGAACGCGCGAGTCACGAGGCCTTTGCCGCTTTCATGCAGCAGCTCGAAGCGGCTGGGAAGCAGGTGTTCGTCGTCCCCGGCAACCACGACGTGCGCAATCCCGCCGCGGTCGGCTACCAGGGAGACGACGCGGTTCCGGTGCCCACGGTGACCGAACAGGAGTTCGCGCAGATCTACGGCGCCTTCGGCTATGACGAGGCCATCGCGCGCGATCCTTCCTCGCTCAGCTACGTGGCCGAGCCCGTCGACGGTGTGTGGATACTGGGCATGGATCCCTGCCGCTACAGCGAGAACGAGGGCCGCGGCTACCCGGTGACCGGCGGGCGTTTCTCGGCGGAAACCGAGAGCTGGATCAAGGCGCGGCTGGCGGAAGCGCAGGCCGAGGACAAGACCGTGTTCGGCGTGATGCATCACGGACTGCTCGAGCATTTTCCCGGACAGAAGCTCAACCCGATATCTTCTGATTACGTGGTCGACGATTACCTGCGGCTGTCGGCGGACTTTGCCGCGCTGGGCATGCACATCGTATTCACCGGGCATTTCCATGCCAACGACATCGCCATGCGGCAGACGGGCGACAGCTTCATTTACGATATCGAGACCGGTGCGCTTGTGACCTGGCCTTCGCCGTACCGCATCGTGCAGCTGACGGCCGACCGCCGGGTGCGCGTCGAAACGCGGCGCATCGAATCCATCAATTATGATACCGGGGGCACGGATTTCCAGGACTACGCGCGCGATTACCTCGAACGCGGCATGGAGGGACTGGTCACCTATGTGCTCGTGCAGCAGTTCGGTCTGCCCGAAGCCGTGGCCGCCACGCTTGCGCCGGTGACGTCCGGCGCCTTCACCGCGCATTTCGCCGGTGACGAGCAGATGACGGCGGAAGCCCAGGCGGCAATCGCGGGACTCAAATCCGCCGGTGACGCGAACTCCCTTTTCCTCGCCACCGCGCTGGAAACGCTGTACACCGATCCGCCTCCCGCGGACAACACCCTTATCATCGACCTCCAAAGCGGCGCCGCACAGTAGAGTAATTCTTCACCGGTGGGAAATAATTGTCCGCAGCGGCAATTATTTCCCACCTCTTGCACATTTATTTTCCAGCAGAGCAGATTATTCCCGGTTCTGCGGAGAATCTGTCCCCAAGGGCTTAAAAAAGGGGAGTTTTCGGCCGTTTTTCACCCGCTTTCATGATAATTGAGCGGCTGTGCCCGAGTAATTGTCCGTCGCGGCAATAATTACCCGAGAGTCGCACAATAATTCCTTCGCAGGGCAGATTCTTCCGAATTTTGACGAATATCTCTTCGGCGCGCGAAATCGGGGGGGTGCTTGTCTGTTGTCTGTTGTTTGCGTATTGTGGGGACATTCCAGTCCGAAACCGCTCTGACGGAGCGGGATGTCCATCCCTGACGAGTACCGATGAAGCAGTCCGAAGCCGCCAATGCGACGTTCGCCCGCGACCTGGGTCTGTTCGATGCCACGATGATCGGCGTCGGGGCCATGATCGGTGCGGGCATTTTCGTGCTGACCGGACTGGCGGCGGGGGAAGCGGGACCGGCCTCCATTCTCGCCTTTGCGCTCAACGGCGTGGTGACGCTTCTGACGGCGTTCTCCTACGCCGAACTCGCGTCGGCCATTCCCCGGGCCGGCGGCGGCTACTCCTTTGTGCGCATGGCCTTCCCGGGTGCTGTCGGCTTCCTGAGCGGCTGGATGCTGTGGTTCGCCTACACGGTGGCCTGCAGCCTTTACGCCCTCGGCTTCGCGGGGTATTTCTGGGAGCTGCTGCACAAGTACTTCCCCGGCTTCACATCGGCTGTTCTCGACGTGACCGGGGCGCATCCCGCGCTGCTGATCGTCACACTTGCCGTGGGCATCGCTTTCATCTGGCTGAATGTGCGCGGCGCCGCCGTCACGGGCAAGGCGGAGAACGTGCTTACGATGGCGAAAATCGTGACCCTCGGCGTGTTCATTTTCTTCGGACTGCTGGTGGTCTTCGGCGAGCCGCAACAGGTCGGGGAGAATTTCACCCCGTTCCTCCCGAACGGTTTCGGCGGTGTGCTCGTGGCCATGGGGCTGACCTTCATCGCCTTCGAGGGCTATGATCTGATCGCCACGGTCGCCGAGGAAATCAAAGATCCGGAACGCAACATTCCGCGTGCGACCTTCCTTTCCCTCGGCATCGCCGTGCTGATTTACCTGCTCGTGCTCTTCGTCTCGCTCGCCGCGCTGAGCGTGCCGGGCGAAAGCACGTGGGAATTTCTCGGGCGCTTCAAGGAGACGGCCATCGTGCATGCGGCGGACGCCTTCATGCCGGCCTTCGGCGTCGCGCTCATCGTGCTCGGCGGACTGCTCTCGACCATGTCGGCCCTCAACGCCACGGTGATGGCGGCATCGCGCGTGGCCTTTTCCATGGGACGCGACATGTGGCTGCCGAAGCGCGTGTCCACCATACACAGCCGCCGCCGCACCCCGCATGTGGCCATCGTGCTCACGGGCGTCATCCTGCTGGCCATGGCGCTCACGCTGCCCATCGAGGCGGTGGGGTCTTCCGCCAGCCTGATTTTCCTGCTGACCTTTGCGATGGTGAATCTTTCCACCATCGTGCTGCGCCGCAAGCATCCGGAGATTCCGCGCCGCTACCGCGTGCCGCTGTACCCGGTGCTTCCCGCCCTGGGCTTCATTCTGAATATTTTCCTCGCGCTCTACCAGTTCAATTTCCAGCCCATCGCCTGGTACATCACCATCGGGTGGATCGTGGTGGGACTGCTGCTCTACTACGCCGTGTTCGAGAAAAAGGCCTCGGCGGTGGAACCGCAGGTGCTGATTCCCACACGCGGGCGCACACAGGAACCGGACGCCGCACCCTGCGTGCTGGTGTCACTGTACAATCCCGACAACATCGGGGTGCTGCTGGACATGGCCGTGCCCGAAGCGCGACGGAGGGGTGTGCGTCTGGTCGCCATGACCGTGGTGGCGGTGCCGCCGCAGGTCCCTATCCACGAGGGCACACGTTTCGCCCATCACAAGGAAGCGCTGCTGCACCGCGCACAGCGTATGGCCTCCGAACGCGGCGTTTCGCTGGAAACCGATCTCGTGTTCGCGCACAGGGCGTCGGACGGCATCCTGGCCGCCGTCGAACGGCACAGGGCCGAGGCGCTCATCATCGGCTGGAAGGGATACACGAATTCCCGTGACCGCATTTTCGGGGAAATCGCCGATCGCATCATTCGTCACGCCGACTGCGACCTGATGGTGCTGAAAATCGGCAAGAAAAAATCTCTGGACACCTGCCTGCTGCCCACCGCCGGGGGACCGAACGCGCAGCTGGCCAGCACCATCGTGGGCGCCATCGCAGAGGATCTCGACATGGAGGTGTCGGCCGGTTACGTGCTTCCAAAGGAAGCGCCGGAGGAAGAGCGCACGCTCGGCATGCAGCGCATGGATTCGGTGCTGCGCGACATCGCCCCCGATGTGCGCGCGAACAAGCGTATTATCGAAAGTTCGTCCGTGGCGGGCGGCATCGCCCGGGCCAGCCGCGACTACGACCTCGTCGTCATCGGCGCCGCGAAAGAGCAGATGCTGAAGGGGATGCTGTTCGGGGAGATCCC
>CAJXSA010000149.1 GCA_913060595.1 uncultured Ignavibacteria bacterium | reverse complement strand
GGCGGGAGTCCCGCGAAGGCGCGCCCCCGCCAGCTGAACGCCGCGGCATCCGTTCCCGTGATCCAGATGGAATCCACGGTGATCGGTACGCTGCCGTCGTTCACGAGTCCGATGACACGGAGCACGCTGTCACAGCGCGTGGCTTCGCGAAAGACGATGGTGGACCACGGGACGAACAGCGGAATGATGATGCCGCGTCCCGCGAGCGCGCCGCTCTCGTCGATCGTGCAGGGCGACGAGGACTGCGCGCGTATGCTCCCCGCATACGTGGTGTTCGTCGCCGGGGCGAACTGCACCGTGACCAGCATGGTGTCGCGATACTGCAGCGTGCTGCCGACGGGCGGAAGCGCCGAGAGAACGGTGAATCCCGCCGGCAGCGGGGGAATGGCGTCGACGGTCACCGGTGTGGGACTCGGATTCGTGATACGCAGCACACGCGTGGCGGTGGTGCCCACTTCCACGTCGCCGAAATTCGTCATCGCATCGATGGTCAGTTTCGGCTCGATGTTCGTTCCCGTGAGCAGCATGCGCAGCACGCCCTCCGGTCCGTCGGTGTCGAAAACAAGGTCGGCGGTTTCCGTGACGAAATCCGGGGCGCCGGCGGGACAGTACTGTATGACATACACCCGCTGTCCTCCCATCGGCAGCCGCTGATTCGCGATCGGCAGCGGTGGCAGAAAGGGGAACTTGGTCGAACCGACGATGGAAACGTCGCGCAGCGTGAGCCATCCCCCCGTGTTGTTCGTCACGCGCACGGTGTCCTCGCGGCACTGGCAGTTGATCACATTGCCGGACTGCAGATACCCCGGACGGAAGGTGAGCGAACCGTCCGTGCCGTTTCCTTCCAGTATGACGCGCTTGATAATCTGGCAGCCGACGTCCTGGAAATTCAGCGTGTCTCGATAGAACACGGGGTTGAGAGGACGAAAGGTCACGTCCACCGACAGCGCGCCCGAAGGCGCGATGTTGAAACGATTCCCGCCCGCGAGTGAAAACACGCGACCGGAACTCAGGTACACGAACACGTCGCGAGTGTCCGTACCGTTGTTGTCGAGCTGCACGGGCAGCGTCGCCGACTGTCCCACGATCACGCTGCCGAACTGCAGGAGCGTGTCGCGCGCGGCCAGCTGCACGTCGACGATGCGTCCGGCGAGCGGGATGTCCCGGTACACGATGCAGCCGCGGAAATTCATGCGCACGCGCGCGGTGTCGGTGTAATAGCCTTCGGTCGAGGACTGAAACCGTATGTACATGCGATGCGAGCGTCCGCTGCGCGCGGTGAAGGGCAGCGTGGTCGGTGTGGAAAACACGGGATTGCTGAACTCGATGTCCTCGACCACGAAGTTCTCGCCCGTGCGGTTCGTCAGGTAAAACTCCTCGGCCAGGTTCAGCGAGCGGCGGCAGGGCAGATTCGGCCTGTCGAAATCGATGGCGGAGAGCGTCAGCCGTGCGATATCCACCTTCCGTCCCGACAGCGGAATGCTGCCGCTGCCCGGACACACGTCATCGGAGACAATGCGCAGGGTGTCCGCGTAGGAAGCGGTATCCGCGGGAGCGAAGCGCACGAGCACGTCGCGGCAGTCGCCCGGCTGCAGCGTCGCCGGCAGCGTCCATCCCCCTGCGGGAGCAGCGGTAAACGCCGCAACGGCCGTCAGCAGCGAGGTAACGGTAATCGTCCTGCCGCTCGTGTTGCAGAGGCGCAGCGTCGTGTCCCGCACCGCTTCGTTCACACAGCCGTAGAGCGTGTCGAAGCGGACGCGTCCGGGCGTGGGTGTGAGCTGCGTCTGCCGTTGTATGTCGATGGGGATGACGGTCACCGGGTTGCAGCTGTTGCGCGGCAGCACGGTGACCGCGGCACGGATCGCACCGGTCACGCGCAGGTTGGTACGAATCTGCACCGTGGCGGGCTGATTCTGCTGAAGAGTGAGGGAAGACGTGCTGAGGGAAAACTGCGCGGCGTCGGGACCGGACAGTGCAAGCGTCACCTGCTGTGCGCAGGCGGAAGTATCGGTGATGGTGACGGTGAGCGTCGTGTCGGACGTGCAGCCCAGCGGCAGGGAGAACGCTGCCGGGGCGATGAACACCGACTGCGGGATGCTGCGCGTGGCGGGGACGAACTGCAGCGCGCCCCGTCGGTTTCCGCGACCGTCAAAATCCGATGCGTCGCAGAGCACGTCGCCGCCCGCTTCGTTGCAGCGGAAGTAGAGAACGAGTCCCGCTTCGCCTCCTGTCAGCGAGGCATTGCGCAGGCAGCGCAGTTCCGCCTCGCCCGGCGTGCGATTCCACACCCGGATCTCATCGAGTTCGCCGTCGAGCGGCCGCAGAAGCGTCGGGTCGTTGGTCTGTCCGTTGAAGCTGCCCCACTGCAGGTAGCTCATGGTGGAGCGGAGCGCGTCGGCGGGGTAATCCGCGTTGCGCGCCTGTGCGAGCAGCGCTCCGTCGACGTAGAGCCGAGCCTGCTGCGTCGTGCCGTCCCACATGGCGGCGATGTGCATCCACGCGCCGTAACGCATGGGTGCTTTCGCGATCGTGTTGTCGAAATCGCCGAGGTCGGTGCCCGCGGGACTGAGCGTGAATGCCAGGGAGTCCGTCTCATCCACATAGAGCAGCCAGCGGTCGTCCCGGTCGGTGCGAGGACCCCACTCCCCGCCGATGTACTGCCGCACACCGGGCTGACGGTTCACGCGCGCCCAGAGCTCCACCGTCAGCGCGCGCGTGGAGTCCACCGAGCGCAGCGCCGGCGTGGTGAACAGGTCGACGTAGTCGAGATCTCCCCCCGGGAAACGCAATGCGTTTCCGACGCAGCTGTTGTCGGTATCGCAGGTGGACTGCGCGGCGAGGCGCGGGGCGACGGCCGTACAGAGCAGGAGAAACAGCAGCAGAAAACGTGTATGGGACACCTGCATTCTCCTACCGTACGACCATTTTGCGGCTCACTTTCCTTCCGCCCACACGCAGCTGGTAGAAATACACGCCAGGCGGCAGTCCGAAGGCTGAGAAGCGGGCCTGGTGGCGGCCGGCGTCGAAACTGCCGGAAGCGACGGAGGCGATCACGCTTCCCTGCACATCGTAGAGCACGATTTCCACTTCCGCGCGCGATGCGAGGGAAAAGGGTATGGCGGTTGCCGCGGACGGAGCGACGGGATTGGGATAGTTCTGTCCGAGCGAGAAATCGCCCGGTGTGGACGGGGGACGCGTGCCGGTCGCGGTGCGCACGAGCGGCAGCGGCGTGAATCGTCCGCCGAGCAGCTGCGTCACGTCATCCGGGGGAAGCTCGAACCAGTGTTCGAGCAGTTCCGAGTAAATCTGCCTGTAGTCGAAATCGTGCAGCAGGTCGCCGCTGCTGTCTGTCACCTCGAAATCCGGATCCTGTCCCAGCACGCCGCTGTTGACCGATTCTCCGAAAAGGAATTGCACGGACGCGGTGCCGTGATCCGTCCCCGAGCTGCCGTTTTCGCGCGTGCGGCGTCCGAACTCCGACATGGTCAGTCCGACCACGCGTTTGCCGATGCCCTGGTTCTTCAGGTCCTCGGTGAACTCTTCCGCCGCATCCGACAGCGTTTTCAGCAGGTGCGCATGCGCGGACGCCTGGTTGCTGTGCGTATCGAAGCCCCCGAGGTACACCATGTAGACTTTCGACTGCAGTCCCCCGGAGATCAGGCGCGCAACGAGGCGGAGCTGCTGCGAGAGCGAGGTGCTCGAGTACGACCCGATATTCGTGCCGCCCTGGAACGCGTCATTGATGCGCTGGGAATACTTGTCGCTCTGTTCCTTGATGGCGCGGATGAACAGGTATTCCTCCCCGTATGGCGTGCCGCCCGGGACGGTTTCGTCGAGCTGATTGCGTCCGAGGCGGAAGAACGTGTCCGGGTCCGCCAGTGTGATTCCCATGTTGCCTTTTTCCGCCTGCAGCATGAGCGACAGCGTGCCGCCGATCTGCACCGCGAAGGGATCGGGCGGCAGCTGCAGCGGATACGCGGGATTGGTGAACTCGATGTACCGTCCCAGCCAGCCCGTGTCGAGCACGCTGCCCGCACCGGAGCCCGTGAGCCAGATATTCTCCGAGCGGAAATGCGATCGATTGGAATTCTCATATCCCACGCCCTGCACCGCCACGAGTTTTCCGGACGCGAAGAGATTCTGCATACCGCTCATCTCGGGGTGAAAGCCCATGGTCGGATTGGCGATTTTCAGCACCTGTCCGGGCGGTATTCCCACCGTGGGACGATTCTGATAGTATTTCTGATCGGTGTAGGGAACGAAGGTATTCAGGCCGTCATTGCCGCCGAAGAGCTGCACGACGACGAGAACATTGTCGTTTTCAGAGAGCTGACCCGATCCCACGGCGCCGTAGCTGCCCGCGTGCACGGGAATGCCGCGGAAGACGAGGGGAACGGAGGCCACACCGGCGGAGGCGGCGATGGCGCGGGAGAGAAAGTCGCGTCGTTTCATTGGTCCTCCGTCTCAGTGCAGTTGAAAATCCGGCGCGGCCACGAGGCGCGTCAGCAGGTTGCGAAGATTGGTGTCGGCATTGGGCGCGTCGATGTTCCACTCGTACACCGGCGCTCCGCCCAGCATGGTCTGCAGGTAGGAGTCGCGGCGCGAGGCGGACACTTCCACCGGCAGCAGCAGCATGAGCATGTCGTCGAGCAGCTGATTGGCATCGGACGCGTTGTCGAAGGATTTTCCCCAGGCGATGATGTCGACCGGCGTCTGTCCGGTGCCGCCGGGGAGCTGTCCGGTGACGAAGCGCTCGGCGAAGGATTTGCGCCACGGATAGGTGGTCGTGCTGATCCAAGTGCGGTAGCCGTCCCATCCTGCCACCGTGGGAGGATAGAGCAGATGCTCCTCGAGCGTTTTCATGTCGGCGACCAGGCGCGCGCCGCCGGGATTCGCGGCGAGCTGCCGTGCGAGTCCCGCGGAAAACACCGCGGGGGATTTGATCATCGCCCCGATGTTCACCGCATCGAAGAAATGCGCGCTTTTCAGCAGCGCGTCGACCACGGGCCTGATATCATAGTCGTTGTCGCGCAGCAGCTGCGCCATGTCTTCCACCACGACGCCGTCGACCGCTTCCTGGTTGTCATACACGAAGAACGTGTACAGTGCGCGGGAAATGAATTTCGCGACGGAGGCGTCCTCGAAAATGATGTCTACCACCTCGTCCCCTTCGAATCGTCCGTCGAGCGACGAACGTCCGAGAATCGTGCGTCCCATGAAGGTCTTGTTTCCCGTGTCATGGTAGAGGGGACTGAAGGTGGCGTCAAAGCTCGTGAATTCGTCGAGCTGCCAGCCCGTCAGGCAGCGTGCGGCTTCCTTGATATCCTGCTCGGTATAGTTGCCCTCGCCCATGGTGTACAGCTCCATCAGCTCCCGGGCATAGTTTTCATTCGGATTTCCGGCCACGGAGATGGCGCCGTCGAGGTAGCGCAGCATGGCGGGATCGCGGTTGACGTCCTTGATCAGGTCCCGAAAGTTGCCGAGGGCATAGGAGCGGAACAGCGCGTTCTGCTGAAACATGTACTGGGGAATCAGGACGATGCCGGCCTCCGTCGTGATATGTCGATGCCAGAACAGCGTCATTTTCTCCGCGATATTCATACCGCTGTCCACCATGCGCTCGGTCCACCACGCACGCAGTGCATCGAGCCACGCCGCGTTCTGCGCGCGGTAGGCGTTGCGCTCTTCCGCCGTGGTTGGTTCCGGTTGCAGCGCGCCAACCCACGAAGCGGGCGGCGCAGGATCGCCGACGGGCTGCAGCAGGAGATCGACCAGTGCGCCCGGCTGCATGCTCTCGGCCGATTTCAGTTCGGTCCATGTCGGAAGAAAACCCGCGCGCCGCAGCAGATGCGAAACGCGGCGGCGGTTCCAGGGCTGTTGGGGCGACGGAATGTATGGTTCGAGTCCGGACTGCGTCCGCCGCTCCATGCCGTACAGCATGGGCGGAAGCCGGCGGCGCATTCCTTCCTTCCCCTTCCCGCGGGACATCATCACAGTATCAGGCATCACTGTTTCTCCTGGGGCACGGTCAAGACCTTTGAAAGACAGATCGCTTACAGTATAAAATAAATCAGAAATATCCGTAATCCGTGTATACCTACGATCCGGCTGGATCGTCGAACGGCAGATATGCGTGTGCGGTCAGGCGATGGAAGACAAACACATCAAGCGGGAATTTGTTACGGGACGGCGATCAATCGCGCAATGTCGCCGCGATGCCATCGCGGTACGCGGTCGGATGCATTCCGAAGGCGTCTATGAATTTGCTGCTGTCGAAGCGGTAGTCGTCATCGAACTGATACATCATCTCGTCGTTCTCGCGCAGGACGGGCATGAACAGTCCCATCAGGCGAAGCATCCAACGCGGTGCGACCTGCAGTGTATTCGGGCGCGCGGCCAGCTCACAGGCGATGCGCACGAATTCCCTTCCCGTCATCTCATCCGGAGATGTCGGCAGATGCCAGGTCTCTCCCCAGGCATTGTCAGACAGTCCGAGCAGCGCCGTGGCGGCGCCGGCATCCGGGGTGTAGGTGAAGGTATGCACGGCGTCGGCATTGCCCGCCCACTGCGGTGTTTTTCCTTTCTTCAGCCTGTCGAACACCGTGGCATGCGTGAGACTGAGCGTGGCGCCCGGACCGTAGAAATCCGCCGCACGTGCGATAGCGGCCTGCAGTTCGCCGCCGCGCATCTCATCGAGAAGCGTTTCCGCGATGCGCGCGCGCACTTCCCCCTTCCTGCTGACGGGATTGAAGGGGGTTTCCTCGGTCATCACCCCGTCCACCTTGCCGTAGGCATAGACATTGTCAAAGAAAACGAGACGCGCGCCGTGGCGTTTGCAGGCATCGATGGCGTTGCGCATGACGCGCGGCCACTGTTCCTCCCACACGGCCGCGTCGTACTGCAGTCCGGCGACGAGATAGGCAACCTCGCTTCCCGCGACAGCTGATGCCGTCGCTTCCGCATCGAGCAGATCTGCGGAGACGATTTCGTCGTCCGGATTTTCCTTCCGCGGACTGCGGCTCACCTGCCGCACGCGCGCGCTGTGCGCGGCGAACGCGCGTGAGAGTTCCCTGCCGATGACGCCGTTGGCGCCGAGTATGGTGTGCATTCCTGTACTCCTGATGTGTTGCAGTTTAATAGAATACGGAATTCGGTGATGCGTGGCCAGACGACTGCTCGCGCGTGCCCGATGTTCGCTCTATTCCTTGATTTCCGCGCGCACCGACACGCGCACGCGCGGCTGATCGCCGCGATCCTCTTTGAGATAATATTTTACGTACAGGCGGCGGTAGAACGCATCCTGCTTATCCTTGAAAAACACGTGATCGTCGCGTTTTGAGATCTTGACGTCATACGATGCCAGCAGGACGGTGAACCCTTCCACGAGGGCATTGTAATAGGCCAAGCATTCCGCATCGGTGGCAAACTCCTTTTTCGCCGATATGAGGTATTCCGGCGGACGGTTTTTCAGCTCCGTCATGCGTCCGCTTTCCCGTGTGAAATCCGGCACGTCATACAGTCTTCAAATCGTTTCGTGCCCGTGGATGTCATGTAATACCCCTGCTTCGCTTTTTTCCACTGTTCCGCCGTCAGCACTTCGGCAAAGCGGGACGGAGCCTGTTTCCAGAGATACATCCACGATGCGAACACCTCGTCGCCCGGACCGGACTGCGCGGCCTGCGCGCTCGTAAGGGCAGATACAAAGATGAGCGCGGCATACAGTACCGCGATCTTCCGTCTATATGAAGTCATCACTCCTCCTGTGTGTTTGACTGTGTACCTGTTACAATGCCGAAAGAACAGGGAAAGTTCAGCGAAGAACGCTCCCTGCCCCGCGTGGAAAATGCGCACGCTGCCATGCGCGGAGCACGATAGGCATTGCATGATATCACACGATTTCCGATACTTGCAATCAATTGCTACAATATACATCCGAATTAAGCGATCGGGAAACACATATGCTGCCATCATACACCATGTCTTTCGACGGCGCGCTGCTGCAGCGCGGCTTCTGGCTGTACATCTGGGACATCCGCGGTCCGAAGGGACGCTATCTCTACGTGGGACGCACGGGAAACAATTCGTCTGCAAAGGCCTTTTCTCCGTTCTGCCGTATCGGACAGCACCTGGATTTCAGCGACGACGCGAAGACATACGCCATGGCGCGAAAGCTCATGGAACTGAAGGTCTCCCCTTCCGAGTGCACCTTCGAGATGACCGCCATCGGTCCGCTGTTCGCGGAGGTGCAGAACTGGGAAAAGCATCAGTCCCTCCGCGACCGCACGGCCGGACTGGAAAAAGCCATCGCGGTTACGCTCAACGGCCGCGGCTACACGGTGCTGGGTTCGCATGCTGAGCAGTCCGAACTGGACATGAAGCTTTTTTCCGAAATCCTGGTCGTGCTCGACCGGAAGTTCCCTCTCGTGCAGCTGCCATAGCAAAGTGTTCGTCCGCCTGCAGCCGAACCACAGAATACTTGACCATGAAATCCTTTATATGTATTCTGATGCATATCCGGGATTTTTTCACCAGGCAGCAGGATGGCGCATGGCCCCGCAGACAGAACGGAAAAGGATACTGCCCCCGACGGTGTTCATGAGTGCGATCGTGCTGGCCGTTCTGCTGCATTTTCTTTTCCGCGTCGGCGCGTTCCTCTCGTTCCCCTGGACGCTGATCGGACTGCTGCCGATCGCCGCAGGAAGTGCGCTCAACCTGCTTGCCGATCGCGATTTCAAACAGCGGGAAACAACCGTGAAACCCTTCGAAACCTCGAGTGCACTGGTCACCAGCGGTGTGTTCTCGATCACACGCAATCCGATGTATCTCGGCATGACATTGATCCTGCTTGGAATTGCCCTGCTGCTCGGGTCGGCGCTTCCTCTGATCGTCGTCGTCGCAGCGGCCGTGG
>CAJXSA010000148.1 GCA_913060595.1 uncultured Ignavibacteria bacterium | reverse complement strand
CCCGGCATTATTGAGAAGGACGTCGATACTGCCAAAGGTCTTGATCCCGGCCGTGACTGCTTCGGCAATGGATGCGGAATCCTGCACATCAAGCCGCGTGACCAGCACATTGTTCAGAGCCGTTAATTCCGTCTCCTTCTCCGGATTGCGCATTGTCGCGATGACATTCCATCCCTTCTTGTGAAAATACTTCGCCGTCTCTTTTCCGATGCCTGAGCTCGCGCCCGTGATGAGAATGGTCCGTTCCATGAGTGCTTCTCCTTTGTTGACAGTCTGATGGGAATTCATTGTATCCGGTGTCAACATACACAGGAAGGGGTTGCTCGGAATATTCAAATGGCGCCTTCCGACTCGCAGAAGGCGCCATTTCGGCAGACAGTTGATACATGACTCGAAATGATCAGTTTCGCGACTGCATCGCCACACGGATACGCTCGGGGGTGCTCCCTGTCCATGAAAGAAACGCACGGAAAAACGAGCTGGGATCTTCATACCCGAGCAGGAAAGAGATTTCGGCGCCGGTAAGAGATGGATTCTTCAGGTAATGGAGAGCGAGTTTCTCCCTCGTGCCATTGAGCGCGGACTGAAAACTGTGCCCTTCCTCCTTCATGCGCCGCTGAAGAGTACGAGTACTGATATTGAGTCGGGAAGCAACGGATTCGATTGTCGTACTGCCACTCGGCAGCAGTTCGAGCAATGCGGCCTGCACGCGCTCCGCCATTGTGGCCGCGACGTCCAGTTCCGAGAGACGTGTGCGGAGCTCCGGTTCAAAGACCTTCCACATCGCCTCGTTTGCCGTCATAAAGGGACGTTCTGCGTCCACCGCCCGAAATATAATCTTCGGCTTCTCCGCCTCGGTGAGGGGTACGCCGAAAAACTCATGATATTCATCCGACTGTTGCACCGGGACAGGTGATGCAGCCACCTCAGGGTGAATGTCCTCCCGTGTCGCGATGCGTGCCAGCTGCACAAAGAACGCAAGTTCCGCATGCACCATCGATGCGGGCGGATCGATCGTGGCATCGATCCATTCCAGCTCGAGCGATGTGTGATATGGTGTCTGCTTCACCTGCAGGTTCATGGGAAGAATCAACCGTTTGTAACGGCTGATCCGCTCCAAAGCGACATTGAGATTCGGACTGCAGAGTGCAGCGAACACCGGTGGATCAAACATTTCAACACTGATGGCCTTTCCAATCCGCAACGCCAGGGCAGGATCACCCAGTTCCACCTCGATTCCCTTCCACAGACGAAAGTATTCATGGGTGTTCAGAGCAGCGCGTTCCCTGCCGAACAGATCGTCGGGCAGTTGTGCTCGACGTAGCACATCGGCAGGACGCAGCCCAATATCACGGAGCAGAATACGCCAGCCCGGATTTACAGCAAATTGTTTCTCCTGGGACATCAGTTCCTCCTCGATTCATTCCTGTATCAATGTACCAAAGTAGCGCATTTTCCCGCCACACCTGCAACATATCGCGCCACGATGATGCCGAATCACGCCGTGTTCAGCAGGTGCCTCAGTTGCTCCACCTCGTTGAATATGAGTTTCATCTCCACAGGCGGATCGAAGCATACGTTGCGGAATATGGCTATGAAGCTCCGCCCCCCCAAGTCTGGTTCTTTTCCTCATAAACCGGGTGCAACAAGAGACGAATCCTGCGTGGATGAAGAAGGGCGAGATCACTCGCCCTTCCTGTGTTGTGCACGGTACCTGCGTTACCTCATCAACAGCATCTTCCGGACAAACACTCCATCTGCTGTCTCAAGACGGTAGAAATACACCCCTGACGGAATCGCCCGTGCGTCAAATCGCGTACTATTCAAGCCGCTCCGCCGAGTCGCCGTATCGAGCAATCGGGTCACCTCCCGTCCGAGCGCATCGGTGACGATGAGTGAGACCGGCATAGGTCGCGCGAGTGTGTAGCTGATGGTGGTGGGTGGATTGAATGGATTCGGGTAATTCTGATGCAGCATACAGGACGCAGGTGCCGGTGACGGCATACCGATGGATGTTGTCGTATCCGGCGGCGGGACCGCAATGGTGCGCCGATCGATGAAGCGTCGCTTGCCCGCCTCGTGGACAACAAAAATGGTCACGTGCTTCGTGGTGGGAAGAACGTCAATTTCCAGTCTGCCCTGAGCGGAGCCGTCTGGCGGAAGCAACCCGAGCGACAGGATGTTCCCTGTCTTCATGGTAACACCGCTGCTGAGAATCGTGACCGTCGCCGCGGCATCCTGCGCGACCGCCCCACCCAGATTTCCAGTTGTCAGACGGAGGTTGCAACTGTTCTCATCGCCCGACGACGCGCGAACGATCTCCGCTTCAACAACCCCGAGTGCAGGTCGTGTGATCAGACTCCCGGCATCAATGATCATATCAGCGATCGCATTCATTGAGCCCTCGAGCGGAACGAGAATGGAATCGATTTCCGCAAGAAGATTGTCCCTCCGGTCCGTCGTGGGAGTGTGAACATAGTCCATCAAGGCGACCGACAGGACCGCCCGGCGCATCGCGAGCAGCTGCATGCGTGCGAGGACGTCGTAGTAATCTTCGCGCAGATCCTGCTGAACGTACAGATCCGCCGGATTGATTCCGAGCAGCGGACGCTGCAACAGCGATGCCTCCGCAATCATGGCCTTGCCGCTGCGCCGCAGAGCCTCGAAATGCTCGTTGATGAAAGCCGTGTCTTCGTTCGCCACCCTGCCGCGCAATGCGATGAGCGAATCACGGTCCGATGAAACTGCCCCGTAAATCGACAACCGGCTTGTCTTCGAAATGACGAGAGCAGAAAGCGGTGAGCCGTCGCCGCTCCTGCTCCTTGCGCCCGGGGCGGATGCGCTCTTGCCATTGCGTTGAACACTGTTATTCACGGGATCGAAAATTGCGATCCCTGCGTCGCGTATGAGCGAAGGAAGGGAACCGAGCCCCGGAATCGCCTCCGGGGAAGTGAGATACAGCATACGCGCCACGGGCGCGGCGGCGGCCTCGATCGCATCATGCAGCCCGTCCACCATGCGGGGACGCAGATCCCGCAGCTTGAGGAAGAATGCGTCGAGGGGTGTCCCGGACGCCTGACTGAGGGCGTATGCGGCATCCATTCCGGTACAGACCCTGCCGTAGGATGTGAAATCTGTCTTCAGCGACTCCGCCTCCGTGCGCACCGACTGCAGAGCGGTGCTGCGTTTCGCAATGGCTGACTGCGTGCTTCCGGTGAAATCCAGCTGCTCCGTTCTGTCCGCGAAGAGCGAAATGAAGGGTTGCGTGCCGGGGAGATAATATGTGCCGAGGATATATTCCTTCCAGTAGTCCACCATGGACATCAGTGCCGGCTCTGAAAGATCCGGGATTTCACCGCGCTCCCGAAGCAGTGTTGTGTAGAGTTCGGGCAATGCGGCATCGGGGGGCATGCCCATCAGCTGCATCATGAAGAAGGCTCCATCGAAGACGGGGTCGATCATGTCAACAAGGACGGCATCCACAGCCGGATCCTCGGCGCCGAGGTAGGATCGTTGATCCCTCCATGTGAATCCAATCGCGCAGGCATTCTTGAGCATCATCCCGATCGGCGTTGCCGCCTGCTTCGCCGTCGCCACCGCTCCTTCGATGGGGGGCGTGAAACTCAGGTCCTCAAATCCACCGGCCATCACACGCTCAAGGAAGGTAAAGCGTGCGAACGCTTCCGCCGCTGCAGTCTGGTCCTCAGGATATCCGGTCTGCCATCTCGCGATCAGACTGCGCGCCGCAGCTTCGTCGTATCCGCGCTGATAATCCGCGAACACCTGGCGCAGGATTCCGAGTTGTGAAGTCCCATCGGGGATGAGTTCTTCGAGATCCGGGAACATCGCCTCCTTTGCAGTCATTGCATCCCTCAGCTCCTGCCCCATCGGCGCACGGTCGGTTTTCGCGCTGACGATGGTGGACCAGCGGGAACTCCCGTCATCGTTGCGTGCGCGGACGCGATACCAGTACTCGGTGCTCTGCTCGAGACCGCTGTCTGTGTGGCTGCTGTCGCCCGCCGCGAGGTTCGATGTGAGCGGACGGAAGTCGACGACGTTCGCAGTCTCCGAACGCTCTATCTCGAAACTTTCCTCGTTCGATGATGACGGCATCTCCCAGGTGATCCGGATCTCGCTCGTACCAAGGGATCGCGCAAGTACGTTCGCAGGCACTGGAGGCAGATCCAGGTTTTCCTCAAGCGTCGTCGCATCGACGACATCCGACCAGTCGGACACCCCGCTGCCGTTGTATGCGCGGACCCGGTAATAATACGTTGTCAGCGGGTTCAACCCGGTGCGCTCATAACTGCGTTTGCCCTGCGCAACCGCCGGCTCGATGGTCGTGAAGTCCGTGTCATCACCTGTGAGCGATTCCTGGATTTCGCAGCCGTCCTCATACGAGAGTTGTGGCAGCACCCATGTGATTTCGATGCTGTGCGCATCCAGCGCCGTGGCGGCAGGGAAAAACGGACGTCCGGGAGCGGAGCGCGCATATGTTCGGGCGCTGTCGACGTCGCACCAGCCCGAGGATCCCGTTGCATTCATGGCGCGAACGCGGTACCAGTACACCGTGCTCGGCTCAAGGTGCTCGTCGGTCAGCTCGGTGATACCGGCGGTCGTCGTGTGTATGGGCGTCCACGTCGCGCCGTCCTCGCTGCGTTCAATTTCAAAGTAGTCTTCGTTCGTCGAGGCACGCTCCCAGTTCAGCTGCACGGTGAAAAGGTCCAGTGCGTCTGCGATGAGATTGTACGGCGTCGCGGGTGCGAGGCTGGTGAGAATGGAAACCTCGTTTGAGTAGGCGGATGTGGCGTCCTGGCCGACAGCCCGGACACGAAACGCGTATGTCGTATCCTCGACCAATCCCGTCGCGTCATAGGTCGTTGCATCCGCTGAAGTGGTGGACACGACAGTCCAGCTTCCGTATTTGATGCGCTGCTCAATATCATAGCCTGTTTCCTCGGGTGAATGATCCGTCCATTCAAGATGAACGGATTTCTCGGTCAGCAAGGAGGCGGTGAGATCCGTGGGCGCATCGAGGAAGCGAAGCGTCGTCGCCTGCACTTCGTTCGAGTACCCCGAAACGATCGCGCCGTCCATCGCCAGCACGCGGAAGGAATACGGGGTCAGCGGTGTCAGCTCTGTCACGGTTGCCGCCGTCGTATTCTCCCGCAGGGTGTCCACCGGACGCCAGGCTCCTCCGCTCTTCAATTCCACGATGTAATCGGTTTCATTGTCGGCGTTGTCCACCCATACGAGGCCGACTGCACCGGAAGAGACATCCGCCACGTTCAGTTCCGTAGGGGCCTTGAATTCCGGCATCGTGACCTGCACCTCATCGGAATAGTCCGATTCGAGCACCCAGTTGACCGCCTTGACGCGGAACGTGTACAGCGCCTCCGGCTGCAGACCGGTGAGAAGGTGCTCTGTGGCGTTCATCGTGTCAACCGCAGCCTCCTGCCAGGGATTCGCATCCTTGCGCTTTTCAATAATGTACTCCGACTCGTTGTCGGCATTGTCCGTCCAGCGCAGCATGACTTTCGTCGGCGACTGGGTCGAGGCCGTCAGGCTCGTCGGCGTCGCGGGTTTGTACAGCGGAATGATGATGCCGTCCAGCGACATCGACGCGATGAACATGTCGATGCCCGTCCAGTTGTTGCCCGACTGCACGACACTCAGCGCCGGCTGGTGCGCCTTGTACACGGGGAAATCCAGGCTTGCCGTCTGGCCGCAGAGGATGACGTTCCCGCTTCCGTCAGCGGCGATGCCCTTGCCCATGTCGTAGCGGTCACCCCCGAGGTAGGTCGCCCACTGCTTCTTCCCGAGCGCATTGAGCTTGACGACGAAGCCGTCGCCAGATCCGCCGTAGTTGGGCTGCCATGGATTGGCCACCGGCAGATTCCCACTCATTGTAAAGCCGGTGAGGAGGATGTTGTCGTTCCCGTCCGTCGCGACGTGGCCGATGCCTTCGGCACCGCTGCCGCCAAAGTACGTCGCCCACGTCCTGCTGCCTCCCGACGTGAGTTTCAGAATAAACATATCCCCTCCCCCGCCGATATACGGCTGTTCAGCTCCGCTCACGGGGAAATCGTTGCTGGTGGTCACGCCGGCCACGATCACGTTGCCGCTACCATCCATCGTTACCGTGGAATGTCCGTCATCGCTGGTGCCACCGTAATACGTCACCCAGTCAGGAACTCCAGCCCCGCTGAATCTGGCGATGAATGCGTCGTCCGATCCCAGGCCGCCTATGGTGGACTGAAAGGCATTGAGGACAGGGAAATACTGGCTTCCGGTACTGCCGACGAGGTAGATATTCCCTGAGGCATCGACGGCCACATCGTTCCCCGAGTCGTCCCGTTCCCCGCCGACGAAGGTGGACCAGAGCAGCGTGCCGCTTGAACTGAGTTTGGAGAGAAACCCTTCTTCCATCTGCTGTTTCGTCGACTGCCATGCGTTCTGCACGGGGAAATTGTCGCTCTCCGTGATGCCGGTGAGCACCACATTCCCGCTACCGTCGAATGCAATGCCATGGCTGTAATCGCTGAGCGCACCTCCGTGATACGTCGCCCACAGGCAGGAGCCGCCGCCGTCGAGCAACAGGATGTAGGCGTCGTCGGTGCCCTGCGAGCCGATCGTGGGCTGCATCGCATTCTTCACGGGAAAATCCCAGCTCTGAACCGCTCCGGTGATGGCGATGTTCCCGCTCGCATCCACGGCGACATCGAGTCCCCACTCGTCCTGTGTCCCCCCGTAATACGTCGCCCAGATGGGCGACCCCGCAGCACTGAATTTCACGATGGCGATGTCGTTCGATCCGGCGTGCGTGCCCTGGACGCCGCCGATGACAGGGAAATCCGCACTGGCGGAAGTGCCGCACACGATGATATTCCCGCTCGCATCGACAGCGACGCTGTTTGCACCGTCCGTGCCGTGTCCGCCATAGTACGTCGCCCATGGATCGATGACAAGGGTCTTCGTGGCGTCGTATGCCCCGACGTCGAAGGTCACCTCTTCTCCGCGGAGAACGAACGCTGTTGGGACGTCCTTCCCCGTGAGCTGATAGCAATACGGGGACTGCTCGTCGATCGCACCGATCGGAGTGACGATGGAAAGCCCGCCGTTCGCGACATGCCGCATCGACACTGCGCCGTCGTAGCGGAGACGGATCTGTGCGGGATCGCCCCCGGGCCGTACGATGAATTCATACTTCGTCTTTCCCTTCGCCGCAGCGAACACCATGTCGATATTGTCATACACGTTTTCGTACACAATGCGTGCGTAACTGCGCACATGCGTGATGCCCTGCGGACAATGGGGATAGTAGTAGTTGCTGTATGCGGGAAGCGCCTCTTCCGCACGAATGCGCACGAGGGGATTCCTTCCGACAAGTTTCATGTCCATGCGGTATGAGGAGAGTTCGGAAGCTGGTGGGACGACGGATCGATTCCGAGCGGACACAGCGTCTACGACAGGTCCGACATGCTCTTGAGCTTCCGTCGACGATTCCCGAAACACGTAGCTCACACCCTCGGCCGTGAAATACAGCCGTGCCGCGCCCGCATCCGCGTTGAACAGAATATCGGGACGAAGCCTGCCGTCGGTATCCGCG
Organism: uncultured Ignavibacteria bacterium; assembly: GCA_913060595.1. GTDB lineage: Bacteria > Bacteroidota > Ignavibacteria > SZUA-365 > SZUA-365 > BM516. Next base: position 1,317 of record CAJXSA010000148.1, on the reverse strand, counting down.
ATCTGTCCGCGGTTCTCGGTGAAACAGATCGGTCGGCTTTCCGTGTGCCGTTCCGAGAGCGACGATGTCTCCTCATGACCGCCGCGCAGCGGAGATTCGGCTTGAAGGACGGACAGGGGGGTGAGGCAGTACAAGAGGAGAAAAACGAACGGGAGCGTGAGAACGGTGCGATGCATCACGTACATGGAATGGATGAATGGCATGGTGATCTCCTCAGGAACGAAACATGATCGTTTACGGAAACAGTCCAGTGCAAGGAATCAGCGTGAAGATGTCCTGGTATAGCGTATGAAGAGTTTACGAAAAAAATATCCGGATTTCAGCTTGGGCCCGTGTCGGCGCCCGTTTTCATGGGCCGCTACGATCTCAGTGCCTTCAGTACGGCAGGCAGGTCGAGAAGATGATCCTTCGGAATGAAGCCGGAGGCCCCTGCGCGCTTCGCCAGCATGCGATATTCCGGCGTGTCGAAATCCGTCACGATGAGAACGCGGGCATCCGGGTGTTCGCTCATGATGCGCTGTGTCGCCTCAAATCCGTCGGACAGCGGCATGCGGATATCCATCAGCACCGCGTCGGGGCGGAAGCGCTCGTACTTTTCGACGGCTTCCAGACCGTTTGCCGCTTCATCCGAATCGGTCAGGAGATCACCGACGACGGTCATGAGGAAGTGACGCATTCGCGTGTTGTCATCGACAAAAAGGAGACGCATGGCGGACTCGTTCATATCTGCTGCCTGACATACAGTCTGACAGTAACGTACGCTATCAGGTTTCCCGGCGCATCAGTAGGACTACCGATATTGCGACTGGGCAGTCCACCGACGAAGACCGTTTTTCCTGGTCGCCGCTCTGATCAGGCACGCCATTCGCATGGAACTGCCCCGGGTCCGACGTCTCACGGATTTCACAGTGCAAAATCACAGATTCCGTTATTGCCCCTCTCCCGGAATTGTGATAGATTTTTCCATTTCAAGGCCGGATATGCTCCAGTGCACCGCGAGACAGCATGCTCTGCATGCGCTGCGGACGCATCCGCTTCGCCATAAAACATCGAATGTACTTCTGAGGACGGAACGAATGATGAACAGATACCGCACAGGAAGAGCCAGATGATATGGCGGAGAGGAAGAAGAAGAGGAGCGCTTTCCTTGCCTGTTCTGCTGCTCGTCGTGGTCACCTTGTCCGATCCGGCCTCGTTGGCCGCGCAGTGGCAGGAGGAATGCTGTCTGTTCTCTGCGCAGGACAGCGCCCGCACCGGGTATACAAATTGCAGAAACCTTGTTGTCCAGGGTGATGTCGTCCATTCACTGTGGATGGA
>CAJXSA010000147.1 GCA_913060595.1 uncultured Ignavibacteria bacterium | reverse complement strand
GAAGTGATCTTGATCGTCGCGAACATCCGGGCGCGGTTTTCCATGCGCAGGGCCGCGAACGGTATCACGTTGATCGCATCGAGGGCGATCATGCCCAGGGCGAGGGGAATGATGGCGTCGAGGGAGTCGCCGATTTCGAGCATGGACTGCACCGGTGCTTCGAAGAGCAGGATGGCGCCGGCGAGCACGACGGAGGCGGCTGCGATGAACCAGGCGATGGTGCTGAAGATGCGGTTGCGTCCGGCCGTGTCGGTTTCCGTGACGTAACGCATGTAGGCAGGTTCGAGCCCGAAGGTGAACACGGCGTTGAGAAAGGCCACGTAGGAATACACGGCGGTCACGATGCCGTAGTCCGCCTGCGGCAGGGTGTGCGAGTAGAACGGCACCAGGAGAAAGGTGATGAACCGTCCGACGATGTTGCTGACGCCATACACCGCGGAATCGGCGGTGAGTTTCTTGAGCTGCGCTTTCACGCGCCTAATGTACGGAGAATGACCGTAAGGGAGAAAGGTGCAGAGCGCTTCTTCCTTTCTCGCATTCTCGTTACATTGCGGCATGTATCACCATCGCCTACGCAGCGCATGAACATCCTCATCACCGGCGGCGCCGGCTTCATCGGATCAAGTATCGCGGATGCCTACAGGGAACGGGGGCACGATCTGTTCATCGTCGACAATCTGTCGACCGGTGTGCTCGAGAACGTCCCGAAAGGGGCGACCTTCTACCAGATGGACATCCGCGACGAGGGGCTCGCCGACATCGTCGCCGAGCACAACATCGACGTGATCAATCACCACGCGGCGCAGATCGACGTGCGCCGGTCCGTGGAGGATCCGCGTTATGATCTTTCGGTGAACGTGCTCGGCTCGCTCAACGTGATCGAGGCAGGCCTGCGTCATGACGTGAAGCGCATCATTTTTGCGAGTTCCGGCGGTGCGGGCTATGGTGAACAGGAATACTATCCCGCCGACGAAAAACATCCCATCGCGCCCTGTTCCCCCTACGGCATCACCAAGGTGACGGTGGAGCGCTACCTGCATTATTTCCACCTCGTGCGCGGGCTCACCTACACCGTGTTTCGCTACACCAACGTCTACGGTCCACGGCAGAATCCGCACGGCGAAGCCGGCGTGGTGGCGATATTCTGCGACAAGCTGCTCGAAGGCGACCATCCCGTCATCAACGGAGACGGTCTGCAGACACGCGACTATGTCTATGTCGACGACATCGTGCGCGCCAACGTCCTTGCGCTCGACATGGAAGGATCCGACACGTTCAACGTGAGCACCAACGCCGAGACGACGGTCAACACCATTTTCCGCGTGCTCAACGAGGGACTCGGCTCCCCGGCGAGCGAGAAGCATGGCCCCGCCAAATCCGGTGAACAGATGCGCAGCGTCTGCTCCTACGACAAGCTCCATGAGGCCTTCGGCTGGCAGCCCGAAATTTCCATCGACGACGGGCTTCGTCGCACGCTCGCATGGTTCCGCGAGCGACACGGAGAAGAATAGCGTACCCGCGCCTATCCCGTCTCGGACGCCCGTCGTACCCTCTCAGGACAAAATCTTTTGTTCTGCGCCACATTCGTGAATTTTCCGCCCGTCGGGCCCATTGTGCACCCATAGTGAATCATTCTCACGTGACGTGAAAATATTTCACTGCTTATGCCATATAATCGATGCCCATATCCTGTTTTCAGTAGTGTTTAGGCGCTGTTTCTTGGCATGATTTATGCGCCTATTTCCCTGATACTGATCTCCCGGCCCCGTTTCACTTTCTACAGACCGCTCTTGCTCAACACATCGGAAACAGTCAAAGATCTTGAGACTCTCGAGGGGCGTCGCCTTCTGCATGATTTTTTTCATGACAGGCGGGTGAAAAACGCTTTCGAGATCAAGACCCTGATGGAGTGCTGGCGGCTCGCGCGCATGGGCACGGAACTGCAGTTCCGTGACGGACGACGCGTTCGATTCGAGACGAATCTCGGGTTCCGACTCGGGACGCGGGTCTTTTTCGAGGAGATCGTGGGCAGGTATTTCTACAACAGCATTCAGGGCCTGGTGTATGCTGGCGCCATGGTGGTGCTGATCACTGCAGCGATGTACATGGCCGGGTATTCGATCTGGTTCGCCCTGGCGGGACTTTCGCTTGAAGCCCTGCTTCTTCTTCTGCTCGCCGTCGTGACCGCATTCAGCGGACCGGACGACGGCGCGGCTTCGCAGTCAGGTCACATGCTGGCGGAGAATCCGCTTGCGAGCATACATGCCCCGATAAACGAAATGACGAACGCCGTCTCGGACCTTTTCCGCCTGATCTCGCAGACGGACATCCGGCAGGATGTCCTGCTCACACGGCTGACCGAGAACATCGGCAAGCAGAGCGCGGAGAACACGCGCCGGCTGCTGGAGAAACTCGAAGAAAACAACGCCATGCTGCGCGAAGCGCTTGCGCTCGTGCAGTCGCAGGTGGCTGACCTGCGTGTGCAGCAGGACGCGCAGGCGCGGCTGCTGTCGGAAATGCAGGACCAGCGGGAGGGAGACGCCTGATGCGGACGGCCGCGCGGACAGCCGTGGCCGGAAGCGCGGCGGAGGTGTGAGCTATGGCACGCAGACGCCGTCGGCTGGATATTTTTTTCATTCTCTACCTGACTGCCATTATCGGATTTGTCGTCGTATCGAAGGATCGTGAACACCGTGACGAACGCATGACCAGCCACAATGAACGTATCATTCGCACATTTCTCCCGCAGGTGCCCGTGTACCTGGAGCGGGACACGGTGCGCTGGTACGTCAGCGCCGATTCGAGCGGCATCGTGACGGGCGACATTCCGGTCATGCATGAACGCGTCTACGTGCGAGACATCCGTGAGGACGACGATGTCAGCCTATCTCTGCACAGCGTTCTGCACGAAGGTGTGTTCACCTCGGGCGACATCGTGCAGGTGGGTGGACGCACGGCGTTCGGCGCCATTCATCATCACACGGTGTTCTTCCCGCTGCGTGCAGCGTTCCCTCGCACGGGCGTGTATCATATCAACCTGGTGGCGCAGGCGCGCCGTGTGCAGGAAACCGCCCATGGTGAATTTGAATATCACGGTACGTTCTTCGACACCACGCTCGTGCCGCGACCGATGATCGCGTCGCTCGAGCAGTCCGGTGTCAGCCTGAATGTGCATGTCATCGACACGTCCATCCGCGTGCCCAAGACCCTTGAGGCGCTGACCCTGGATGTGGAACGTTCCTCCATCACGTCGGCCATCGGTTTTGAAGAGACCAATGTCATCAGTGGGAACCTCGGCTGGTCCGGTCCCGACGTGCGCGTTATTCGCGGCGGCGGACGTCTTGAAAAAATCAACGGAACATCGCGCAGCACCATGTATCGCTGGACCGGAACAGTGTCCGCGGTGCCCGATTCCGTGGTGATCGAAAGCAGGCTGCAGCGCGGGGCGGGCGGCAAGGACATCGCGCGTGCCTCGTTTACCGTTTCCGGGAGAGCGCCGTATCTCCGCACCCCGCTGCCCGATGTGCTCTACGCCGGCGAGGACCTTCGGCTTGACATCGGCGTGGCCGGACTCGATGAAGACGGCAGCTACAGCTGGACATTGTTCGAAGCCGCCGGGAACGACGACCTGCTGCTCAAGGGCGAAGGGCGCGGTGCGCTGGTGCAGTACCGCATTCCGAATTCGTACGGCGGAAAACAGCTCGTCGTGGACGCACGTTATCGCGGCAAGCGCTACCATTACATCTCGTCGCAGACCTACGCAGCCGGCCAGTCCCGCTTCGACCTTCCCGTGCAGGAGCCGCCGACGCAGATCGTGCTGAACATTCCCGCGCGTGCGTCGGTGATGGAAAGCTTTCGTTTCTCCGCGTCCCGCTACGTCGACGCGCGTTTCCGCGGCGAGCAGCCGATCGACCGGCTTTCCGACGTACGTGTCGAGGTCCGTGACGAAGAGAACAACCGTATACGCACCGACGTGTCGATGATTCGCAAGGGTGCGTTTACATTTATCATCCAGGACAAGGATCTTATCCGCGCCTCAGGCGAGCGTGTCATCGTGCAGGTACACGCTGCGGAGGCGACTGTCCAGGCCATTATGGAATTGTATCGATGAACGTCGTGATTGAAGAGATGACTGCCGGATTTGCATTGAATAGGCACTTTGTGCGATGTTGTTACGATCTGCAGGCAACCTGCGGTATGCCTGAGGCTGCCAATCCTTCGGATCGAATGACACTCTTCTGCTCGATCAGCGACGCGACGAATATTGAAACAACGTACAATAGTCAAATTAACTGTGTCCCGCCCCGCGCGGAGACCGCTCATCCTATGTCTTGTTAGGAGGTTATCCTTATGAAGAGTAGTGGATTCATTCGCCACCTCACGTTCGGTACTCTGTTGTTTGCCGTTCTTTTCGCTTTTGCGACGCCGATCATGGCGCAGCACGGCGGTTCCGACATGAAGACGCTCGACGAAATGAAGATGATGCTTCGTGACGAAGGCCGCGACCGCGACCTGAGCCAGCTGACGCATCCGGAACTCGAGATGCTCAAACCGTCCCCCGGCGGCATGCTCACCAACCTGTTCAATACCGAATACGTGTTCAAGATCGGGAATTCCACCTTCATCGTGAACATGCTGTCGATTTTCCTTACCATTCTCATCGGCGGCGTGGTCGTCGTGTTCTTCTTCACGCCGATCGGTCTCTTCCTTTTCCGCGGGAGCCTTCACGCGTTTGCCGGCGCCATTCTCAAGGCAACCGGCATCTCCAACAAGTTCGGTGAGCACCTCATGAAGGAGCCGAAGAAGTGGCTGCAGAAAGAGAAAAGTGTGCGCCAGGCCTTCGCCCTTTACATGCACAACGAATTCATTCCCGAGTACAAGAACAATATCACAGCGATCGCCTTCATCGGCACGGCCTTCCTGATTCTCAACATCGGTCTTCGCGGTGTGAAGTTCATGACGGCCCATCAGCCGGATCTGATTGTTATCGCAATTGCCGTGGAAATCACGGTGCTCCTCCTGCTTGGTCTGACCACGTGGTACGAGAAGGAAGAGGAAGAAGAGCCCGGCGCAGGCGCAGGCATGCCCGGCAAGCAGCTTTCCGTTTCCGAAGTCCAGCGCAGACTCGACGCCCTCAAGGAAGAACTCGAAGCTTCCGTCCGCGCCGAATCCGGCATGCGTCCCTAAGCAGTTCACGGATGAAGCCAAACAGTTATAAGGAGTAGTAAACACTATGGCACAATCTGCCGACCACTATAAAAAATATCAGGTCTACTTCTTCCTGTATCTGGCTGTTATCTGCGAGCTGCTCATCATCATCGTCGAGCGCGATGATGCCGAGGCAGACCTGCTGATGCAGCAGCGTATGCTGGAAGAAAAGAACCGCAAGATCATTCTTGAACTGCTGAAGAACATGCCCGCCGTGGCCGCAGCCGGTGACAACCAGCTGAAGGTCGGTGAAGAGCGCAAATTCACCATCAACGTCAAGGGCCTGGGCGAGCAGGACGAAGTGACCACCCCGCCGGAAGTCAAGGTCTTCAAGGACGGGACGGAAATTTCCTCCCTGCGCTACCCCGAGCAGATTCAGGATTCCATCGTACACGGTGCCACAGGCGAGCGTCTCTACCGTTTCACCTGGAAGGCCGAAAGCGGGCCGGGTACCTATGAACTCTGGGTGCAGGCGGGCACGAACCGCGTGTCCCTGACCCCGGACATCGAGCAGGGGGCCGCCAAGATCAAGGTGGGCACCCTGGAATTCTCTCGGAAGGAAATCCGCACCGCGCTGGATTCCGATCCCGAGCTCAAGGGCACACCGGTGGAGCATTTCATCGAACAGTCCGAGAATCTGAATCCCGACAAGTTCGTCGTCGAAGTCGTTTCCGAGGAGTACGATCAGCTGCAGATCCAGGCGGATCCGATCGTTACTGCCGTCGGCTACCCGGCGTTCAACGAAATCAAGGTGCGCGGCACGACCGTGGACAAGATTTCGAACATGAACATCATCGGCGGCGGCATTGCCCTGCGGCCGGACAACAACCGCAACCCGTATTACAGTCCCGATCCCGAGCGTGGGAAGTGGGTGTGGTCGCATACCTACAATGAGCCGGGTGTGAAGACTGTGACCGTGGATGCGCGTGACAACCGCGCCGCCGGAGCGAAAAGCGTTTCCCGTCCCATCAATTTCGACGTTGAAGTCAAGCGTCCCTACCTGAGCCGCCGCAAGCCCTCGGGTGCCTTCGCGGGCGAGATCTTCGAGATGTACGTCAATGTCGCCGGTCTCGAGGACGTCGGTTCTTACCGCTGGGCCATCGAAATCGACGGCAGCGAAGTTGAAAAGGGCTCCGGAAACGTTGTCAAGTACAAAGTCCCCGAAGAGGCACTGGGCGGCACGATGGTCATCAAGTCGCAGTATCGCAGCCGCGTCTACCAGGTGCTTCCGGACTCCGCTGCGGAGGCAATGACCCCGTCGGAGTTCATCTTCAACATTACTTCTCCTGTCGATCGCATAGGTGCACAGTCCTTTGCTAACGGTGGTGAGTATCCTATCAACAACGTCTTCCAGTTTGTCGCAGCACGCTGCGGTCGTTGTATCCCCCAGAACATCACGAACATCGAACGCTCCAACATCCGCGTCGAGGTCGAATCCGAGGACGGTCAGGACCTCCTGGACGATTACGACGTCATTCCGCGGACCAATCCCAACACGGGTGAGGACCAGGGCAGTCTCGTCAAGTTCTGGCTGCGTGGAAAGGTCAGCCGCGACGGAACCGAAGCAACGATCAGCATCCGTTTCGGTGCTGTCAACGAACGGTATAACGTCCTGCTGTACCAGGAATAACCGGCGTTCGCCCCATGGCAACTATCGCGAAGTGGAACAAACAATTCGACAATAGAGGTAAGTTCATGAGCAAACATTTCTATTTACGTGCCTTTCTCATTGTGGCACTCGTTGCAGGCTTCATGCCGCAGCTCTTTGCTCAGACCGACCGCGAAGTCAAAAACAAGCAGACGGATCTGAAAACAGAGTACAACGACGCCCAGGAGAAGAACCAGATCATCAAGTCGGCTGCCGAGGACAAGCCCCGCGCAACGACGGGTCGCCGGCGCAGTTCTGCGACGACCGGGTATGATTACACCCAGGTGAAGGGCTACCAGCTCCGGCAGTTCTACGAGCGCATCGACAAGGTGTTCACTCGTGCCGCCGACCTGGGCATGTTCGAGGAAGAGTACCATGAAGACGGTACCTTCCCCGTTCCCGGGCGCAAGGGCAACGGTAGCGCGCAGATGCGCAAGGTCGAGGTGTATTACGTGGAGGCCACGCCGAACGAGCAGGAACTCTACGACATCGAGCCGTACCAGATCATCGAGGTCTACGTCGAGAAACTCGAGACGCTGCCTCCCGAGGACATGGGCGGCGGACAGGAAGAGTCCGGTCTCGGCATCGGTTTCGGTGCGTCGAGCAGCGAGCCGATCGCCAAGGGCTTCTCGCTGTCCGGTTCCGACCTGCTCAGCATGCTGCAGCTGGTCGACGAGAACCTGTACAGCGACATCCTTTCGAAGCGTGCCACCTCAAATTCCATCCCGCTCCCCGAGCGCGGCGACTGGATGCCGGGCAAGGTCGGTCCGTTCATCGTCATGACGCAGCGCGAGCTGGAGACCACCACCAGCCGTTTCCGTGATTTCTGGAACAAGCGTGACACGCTGGCCAGCGCGGTCATCATCCCGCAGTTCGACGCCGCCGGCCCGCTGTTCTCCGGCAGCGTTCCGGTTTTCTATCCGGAAATGCAGAAAATCCGCATTGCCAATCCCGATCGCGATCGCCCGCTCAAAATCACTGCCGTTTCTTTCGTCAGTGACAACGCGGAGCAGTTCGCGGTGAAAACGAAGTTCCCGAAAATGCTCGATCCGCGCGGCGGCGAGAACGACAAGGTCTATATCGATTTCGAATATCTCGGTGATTCCCCGTATGAAATGCGCGGGTATCTTCTCATCGAGGCACAGGATGCGAACATGGACCAGACGGTCGAGATCATCGCGAATCCCGGCATGTATCCCGCGGACTTCGCCATCATCGACGCATCGCTCGATCGCCTCGAACTGCGCTCACCGAGCCGCTCTGGATTCGCCCCGGACTGGAAGCTGTTCTACAATATCGGCAACGATGAAATCGGCCTCCCCCGCTGGTCCACCGGTATCTCTTCCCTCGGTATCGGGTACAAGAACCAGATGAGCGTCGGCGTCGTGCTCCCGATGAACATGACGGCGCAGGATCTGCCGAGCCCGCTCGCCTTCGACAAGGCGCTTCTTTCCTCCGCGGGCGGTTACAACGTCGCCTTCGACTTCACCTTCGGCTTCCCGTTCTCCCTGGGCGGCAACCTGACGGTGGTCAATGATTTCGACGGCCAGGACGCGTACGACCACCTCAAGGTGATCAACCGCGACTTCGGCATCGACGAGGAGGACTACAAGAACGACTTCTTCCATATTTCGACCATCGCCCAGGTGTACTACCCGATCATGTTCAAGGACAACGTGAACAATCCCAATCTCGCGTTCCGTCTGAACATCGGTGGTGCGTTCATGCAGATCAAGCGCGACCATCTGGTCGTTCCCTCCGATGTCGGCACGACCAAGCTCGAACGCCGATTTACTGAAGAGGATATCGGCACGATGATTACGCTCGACAAGGAAAAAGACCTCGTCGACATTTATGTCCGCATGTCCTTCATCAACCTCCGTGCCAAGAACCGATACGGCATGGGAATCCAGTACTTCTCGGGTCGCATGATGGCGGATGCCTTCCTGGAGCTGACCGAGTGGCTGCGCGTGGAAGCGAAGTACTCCTTCCTGCTCCGCGACCGGGAAATCTGGGAGACCGAGAGCAATTACTTCCTGATCACCCCGAGACTGCGTCTTGGGCTTCCTTCAATCTTTAATTGACGGGAGGCAGCATCATGAAGAAT
>CAJXSA010000146.1 GCA_913060595.1 uncultured Ignavibacteria bacterium | reverse complement strand
GGGCACGGGCAATTCGGAAATCGTGCTCGCCCGCGAACTCGCCGACCTGCGCATCTTCCCCGCCATCAACATTCAGCTCTCCGGCACGCGCCGCGAGGAACTGCTGCTGGGCGAGGACACCGAAATGCATTTCCGCCTGCGCCGCGCACTGCTCGAAGGCAGCAACCGCGAAGCCATGCAGGGACTGCTCCAGTACATCCGCCGCTTCCGCTCCAACCGTGAGCTGCTTGAAGCCATCGATTCCCTCAAACCCGAGGGTACCTTCTCCTCCAACGGTGGGGGAGGTGGTGGTCGCAGGCGCCGGCGACTGTAAAAAAATCGTAACGCAGAGTATCGCAGAGTTTGCGCAAAGTACGCAGAGTAAAAAAATAGAGCGGCCAGGCCGCTCTATTCATTTTTACTCCGCGAGACTCTGCGTGGTCTCTGCGATACTCTGCGTTACGGATTGATTACCTGCGACCACCGTGATGCCCGGGGCGCCAGCGGAGGGGAAGTTTGCGCATGTTCTCCCAGATTTCCAGCTGCTCGGGAGTGAGGATGAGCACGATGGCGTCGTTGGTGTCCTTGAGCAGCTGCTCGAGTGCAGCACGCAAGGCCTCCGGATCGCCTTCGTTTTCTTCACGAAGCTCAGCGATTTTCTCGTACTGATTCGTGAGAATCTGACGAAGCTGATCCGCCTGCTCCTCGGTGAGTCCGAGCTTCTGCGTGTAGAACTGCACCATCAGCTCGATGCGCTGGGCGTTCCAGAGCGCGCGGCGCTCTTCGCGCAGCTGCTTCAGCTCTTCCTTCAGCGTCTCGACGTTGGCGAGCTGCTCTTCGCTCAGCAGGGCGTTCATGGCGGCGATCAGGGCGTCATGCTCTTCCTTGAGCTTGGCGCGCAGGGTTTCGGGATCGTCCTTGTAGTCGATGATCAGCTGCAGGCGACGGGCGTTGGATTCCTTGATGAGTGCGAGCATCGCTTCCCGGGTCTGCTCGTCGAGGTCGGGATTGGCCTTGATGATAAGACGGAGATGCATCATCGCACCGAGGTCGAAGCCCATGCGGCCTCTGTCACGCGGTCCCTGGAAGGACATGCCCGTTCCGTCGATCAGCGTGTTGAAACTGCTGAGCTGCGTGGGATCGAGAAGGCCGGCAAGGTCTTCTTCGAGATAATACATCTCGTCGAGCTGCGCGAGCTGTTCGCTGCTCAGGTCGAGGTTGTTGACGGCACGCAGCAGCGTGCTCTGGTCGGTCGAGGACATCGGGTCATTGACGTTGCTGTCCTGCTCGCAGGCCGTCACCGCCAGCGCGGCGACCAGTATCGCGGACAATAGGAAATATCTCATAACTGCACCTTGTGAATGGGGTGATGTAGAATTATTCGCGTTCTTGTGTGCCCTTTGAGACGTCTGTTAGCTAGGACACATTCGTTTGCTCAGGGTTTAAGGGCACGGGATTTTTTTTTGCAGGACGGGGCGTCGTCCGTTGCGGGGGAATGACAGGGGAGAGGGGGGAAAGGTTACAGCCGCAGCGGAGCTGCGGGTGTTTGGCCGCCTTCGTTCGCCTGCGGCGAACTTCGGCGGCCGTATTTACGCTCGCCAGGGGCGAGCGTGTATTTGTTCCGCTGACGCGGAACGTATTTTCGGCGCTTCGCGCCGTATAAAGAACGAGACCGCCCCGCGAAGCGGGACGGTCTCAAATACGTGAGAGACGCCGGAGGCGGCTCGAACAAATACGCCACCGCCGAAGGCGGGGGCAAAAACGGCGTGGGTGCCGGAGGCCCCCGCGCCAACTACATCACTACCAGCTTCCGCGTGACCTGCGCGGCGCCGTCGGAGAGCGTGTAGAAATACACGCCGGGACGAAGCGAGGCGGTGTTGACGCGCAGGCTGTGGCTGCCGCGGTCGTAACGGCCTTCGGTCACGGTCTGCAGCATGCGTCCGCTGGCGTCGTACAGTGCCACGCGCACGTCGCTGTTTTTCTGCAGGGTGAAGGAGATGGTCGTTCCCGCGGTGGCGGCGAACGGGTTCGGGTAGTTCTGCGCGACGGAGAACAGCGTCGGAGCAGCAGGAGCGTCCGGGGCGGAAAGCACCGCTTCGGTAACCCACATGCCGCGGCCGTGCGTGCCCGCGATCAGGCGGTTGTTCTCGTCGATGTTGATGTCGTACACCACCACGTTCGGGAGTCCGCTGCCGAAGCGCGCCCAGGTCTGCCCGGCGTCTTCGGTGTACCACACGCCGATGTCCGTGCCGATGAAGTACACGTTGTCCGGCTTGTCGCGGCTCAGCACGATGCCGTTGACCGGGATGTCCGGCAGGTTGGAGGTGATGTCGATCCATGTCGTTCCGCGGTCGGTGGAGCGGAACACGTGTCCCGTGCCGTAGCCGGAGAACACGGCGTACAGTTTGTCGGGATTCGTGCGGTCGACGCGCACTTCACTCACCCAGCGATTGGGCAGTCCGTCGGTGATGTCGAACCACTCGGGATCCAGCGAGGTGATGTTGTCACTCCACTGCACGCGTCCGTCGCCGCAGCCGATGATCATGAAATCGGAGTTGCTTTCGCAGATGTCGAAGGTGGAAATCACGCCGAACTGGAAGGAACTGCGCTTGGTCAGGTCCACGTCGCCCACGGTGGCCCAGCGGGGAGTGCCGGAGTCCACGCCCTTGGCGGTGTACATGAACTGCGTGGCGGTGTACAGGCGCGTGCGATCGTTGGGCGCCAGCATCATCGGGGGCAGCCAGTTGAAACGGTCCGCTTCGATGCTGCCGAAGCCGCTCGAAAGCTTCTCCCAGGTCTGTCCGCCGTTGGTGCTGCGCGAAGGAGCGGAGACGCCGCCCTCGACGGCCACGCGCGAGTAAAGGATGCTGGAGTTCTCGGGATCGACGACCACGTAACCGCCGTCACCGCCACGGCGCAGGCGCCAGGCTTTTTCGCCGATGTTGAACATCTGGAAAATGCCGTGATCCTGCGCGCCGCCGTAGAAGCGCTCTTCGTCGTTGGGATCCCAGGCGAGGGTGTAGAACTGAATGGTTTCGAGGTTCTCGTTCAGCGGCGTCCAGCTGCTGCCACCTGTGGCGCTGCGATATACGCCGCCGTCGTTTCCGAGGTACACGTATTTCGCGTCATCGGTGAATTCCAGCACGTGCTGGTCGACGTGCACGGGCGAGTTTCCGCGCGTCACGCGCTCCCAGCTCGCGGCGCCGTTGGTGCTCTTGTAAACTTCGAAGCCGCCGGTGAGTATGTGGTCGGGATCGGTCGGGGAAATCGCGGCGCACAGGTTATAGAAGCCCTGGCCGGAGGTGAAGTCCGACGGCAGGTTGCTGTGCAGGCGCTCCCAGGTGTCGCCGTTGTTCGTCGTCTTCATCACGGCGAGGAAATCGTTTTCCCCGCTCTGCGTGGTGCGGCTGCGCATCACGAAGGCGAGAAGGAGGTCCGGATCGGCAGGCGTCACGGCCAGCTCGATGCGGCCGGTGGAATCCGGGTCCGGCCAGTTTTCGGCCACCTTGCTGAAGGAGAAGCGTCCGCCGCCCGTGGTGGAACGGTACACGCCGTTGATGCTCGTGCCCTGGTCGTTGCCGATGGCGCAGAAAACGATGTCGGGATTGTCGGGACGGAATTCGACGTCCGTCACGATGCCGGACTGCACGCGCGACCAGCTCTCACCGGCGTTCTCGCTGCGATAGAGATTGTTGCGCGATGCGGCGAACAGCATGCTCGTGTTGTTCGGATTGATGATGATGTTGTGAATGGCGCTGCTGTTGTCCGGCCACGGCAGCAGGTTCCAGGTCTCACCGGCGTCGGTGGACTTCATCACGCCCACGCCGCTGTAGGAAGGAGCACCGTAGGATTTCACCAGGTCCATGGTCGGTTCGCCGGTGCCGGCGTACATGATGTCGTTGTTGGACGGATCGATGGCGATGGCCGCGACGGGAATGGCTTCCGCGAAATCCATCACGGGACGCCAGCTGCCGCCCATGCCGCCCTGGTCCGATTTGAAAATACCGCCGCTTGCGCCGCCGGCATACATGATCGCGTAATTATCGGGACGGAAGGCAATCGCACGAATGCGGCCCGCGGTGTTTGCGGGACCGATGGACTGCCAGTCGTTGTTCACGCTGCTCTTTCCGAAGCCTTTGTTCAGTCGTGTTTCGAGCTCCAGCTGCGCGTCCACCAGCCTCCGGTCGATGTTGACACCGGGATTGCCGTAACGGCGGGACATCTGGTAATACTCGAGTCCGGGGACGTGTTTTTCAACACCCGTGGCGCTCTGAATCTTCGCGTTCCTGCGCGCGGCCATCTCGGTGTAGTAGTCGTCCCATGACGACGGCGTCGATGGCGTCAGCAGGAAAACCAGCGCGGCTGCCACGCTCATCGCTGCTATCCCGGACAGGTACTTACTCAATCTCTGCATGTTCAAACCTCAAAAAACAATGAATTGTATCGCTTTCACGGTATTTCTCTGGACATTAAATCTATGACAATTTCCGCACGATTGCCATGAAAATCGGTCCCGTGGGAAAGGTCAAAAACCCGGTAGAAGAGGAAGAGTAACGCAGAGTATCGCAAAGTGAGCGCAGAGAATCGCAGAGTTAAACTTTAGCAGGGGTGACCTTCTCAATAAATTCTACTCTGCGCAACTCTGCGCTGACCCTGCGATACTCTGCGTTGCTCTTAGATTTCCAGGGAGAGGAGGAGGGAGAGGTAGGTGTCCTGGCGGTCTCCGTCGGTTTCGGAGACGAGGTCGCGCCAGCGGAGGAGGCCGCGGAGGATGATGTTGCGCACGGGCTCCCAGCGCACGGTGAGGGACAGGATGGTGCTCTCGTCCCGCGGACCGTCGAGGAAGGGCGCGATGTCGGAATCCCGCTCATACAGCAGGGATTCGTAAATATCTCCCCCGTGATTGACGACGACATTCCCTTCATCGTCCACTTCGTTGCGTCCGTGCCGCCGGCGATGCACTTCCAGCTGCGCCCAGAGATCCGCGTTCAGCCAGTGCCGCAGGCCCAGGTACATTTCGTCGCTGTTGGGCGGCAGTTCGAGTCCCAGCGCGTCGCCATTGTGCGTGTACTGGTTGCCGGCGAGGCGGTGACTGTACACGTAGGGCTCGATGCGTGTGTACTCCAGCGTGAGGTCGGTGTTGGGAATGAGGGAGGAATTCAGCAGTCCGCCCTGCCAGATGAACTTGTTTCCCCACCACGAGTCGCCCCAGCGCGCGAAATCCACGTCGTCGATCAGCCAGCTGCCGTAGAGCTGCGAGCCGGGAATGAACAGCGTCGCCAGGTCGAAGCCCAGCATGGGATTGTCGCGGTCGCCGCCCGCATGTTCGGCGGACTTGTAGAAATTGATGGGATTCAGATACGCCGGATCCACTTCGCGCTGCGAATACACCACGGCTTCGTACACGCCGAGGCGCACGGCGGAGGCGATGTCGGCCTCCACGCGGTGCATGGCCACGTACTTGCTGTCGAAATAGGGGTGGGACTGCTCGATCCACTGCTTCTCCGAAAGCAGGAAGCCGTGCAGGAAGAGGAAGCGCACCCCGCCCGCCTGCGCGGAGAAACCGATGGCGTCGAAAGGCTGCGTGTTGGTGGAAAGCAGCAATTGGTTGGAAATGCCGTTGCCCACGAGGCGCTTTTCGCGTCCGAGGGAAACAGCCCCCCAGTCCCAGCTGGCCGTGACGTAGGCTTCGGCAAAGTCGAAGAAATCCTTGTCCAGGTCGGCGAAGTTGAAATTGCGCCTAAGGGACGCATCGTTCAGCGCCAGCGCGCGGTCGCCCGAAGCCATGCCGTTCGTGGCCATCAGTCCAAAGCCCACCACGCCGCCCATGGTGCCGCGGAAGCGTCCCCCGATCGACGCCAGTGTCACGTTGGATGCGCCGTCGTCGTCGGACAGCGTGCGGTATTCGAGCGAGCCGAGAAATTCCATGTTGAAGCGATGCGCGCCGTCCTCGCTGCGCCAGCGGTAGAGATATTTCTCATTTTTCGAGAATATCTCCGCGGGGAAATCGGCGGCGGGGGACTGAAACACGCTGTACGCATCCTGTGTCCCTTCGTCCTCGGCCACGAATTCATCCTCATACCGCACCAGCAGCGACCGTTCCGCATCGGACAGCGCGACGCCGCTTTCCCCGATCTCCCGCACGAACTCCGTCACGCGCTTCCGTTCCAGCGGCAGCATGGCGCGCGAGTAATCCGCTGCCGCGCCCCGCAATTGCATGCGGTTCAGGAATTGGTACACGGGGTGTGTGATTTCTACATGCTCGGCCTGGGCGCTAAGCGTCTGCGGAAGGA
The DNA here is from genome assembly GCA_913060595.1 of uncultured Ignavibacteria bacterium. Lineage (GTDB taxonomy): Bacteria > Bacteroidota > Ignavibacteria > SZUA-365 > SZUA-365 > BM516. The sequence continues at coordinate 2,707 of CAJXSA010000146.1, read as the reverse complement.
GTAGGGAAATGGCGAGCATCGCGATGATTGTGAGCAGTATTTGTTCCGCTGTCGCGGAACGTATTTGCGCTGCGTTCGCAGCGCGTATTTGCGTCGCTTGCGCGACGCGTATTCTTGAATACGTCCGCCGCAGGCGGACAAAGACGTCCGCCGCAGGCGGACAAAGACGCACCGCGTCAGCGGTGCAAATACGTCCCCGCCGCAGGCGGGGACAAATACGCGCAGCGACGGTGCCGCGAAGCGGGGCCGAAGCGGAGCAATTCATGCTTGCCCCTTGGCAGTGATCATGCGGAAGAACGTATGTATCAGAATCTTGATATCCATGCGCAGGGACATGTTCTCAATATAAAAGAGATCGAAACGGAGCTTCTGCCGGACGTCCTCCATGCTCGCGTCGTAGCGGTGCTTGACCTGCGCCCAGCCGGTGAGGCCGGGACGCACGTTGAGGCGGCGGCGGTAGAGCGGAATTTCCTTGATGAACTGCTCGACGAAAAACGGGCGTTCGGGACGCGGACCCACCAGGCTCATGCTGCCTTCGAGGATGTTGATGAACTGCGGCACTTCGTCGAGATGCATGCGGCGCAGGATGCGTCCGATGGTGGTGACACGCGGATCGTCCTTGCCCGCCCAGGTGGGACCGGAGTGCTTTTCGGCGTCCGCCGCCATGGAGCGGTATTTCACCATGCGGAACACGCGGCCGTTTTTCCCCACGCGCTCCTGCATGTAGAACACCGGTCCCTTCGAGGTCATCTTGATCACCGCGGCGATGATCAGCCAGAAGGGCATGCCGATGACGATGACGGCGAGGGATACCGCGATGTCCATCAGGCGCTTGACCACGCGCTCCCACGGCTGCATGAGCGTGGGAGTGATCTCGATCAGGGGAAAGCCGTAAATCTGATTCGTGCGCGCCTGTCCGGAGATAATGACGTACATGTCCGGACGAATCTTGATTTTCACGTTGAAGGCGCTGCAGCGGCCGATGATATCCAGCAGGCGGTCGTGTTCCGAGGAGGGGAGCGCGACGAGCACTTCCTGCACCGCGGTGTCGGTAAGAATGCGTTCGAGGTCATCGGTGCTGCCGAGATGCGGCACGCGGGTTTTTTCCTCGATTGCTTCGGAGCTGACATAGCCCACGATGCGGAAGCCCAGCATGGGAAATTGCAGCACCTGGTCGTAGAGTTCTCTGGATTGCTGGAAACTGCCTACGATGAGCGCGTCGCGCGCGACCACGCCGGAAAGCGTCAGCCGCTTGAGCATGGTGCGGTACGCAAGCCGTCCCAGGCTGAGGGAGACGATCATCAGCAGCCAGTAGGCGAGGATGAGCAGGCGCGAAACGCTGGGATCCTGCGTGATGGTGTCGTCGACGAAAATGAGGAAAAACAGCAGCACCACGCCCGCGGTCACCGTCTTGAACACCGTGACCAGTTCGTCGAAGCGCGATTCGGCGTACCACGGCCTGTAGAGGCCGAAAAACAGGAAGAGCAGCAGCCAGAACAGGCTGATCGCGATCATCGGCGCCAGGAACATGGGTTCCGTCGTCTTCGCGATCAGCTCAGAGCTGACGCGGAACTGGTAGTACAGTGTCCACGCGACGTTGACCATCAGCAGGTCAATCAGCAGCAGGAGCAGGGTCTCTGTTTTTCGGTTCAGCACGTTGGTTGCAGTTTACCGGGATTCTCATTGAACCACGTAAATTAGGGATATTTGCGGACAATTGCGCTCACCGCCTTCGGCGTGTTCGCGCGTATTTGCCCCCGCCTTCGGCGTGGGCGTATTTGTCCCCGCCAAGGGCGGGGACGTATTTGCGTCGCTGGCGCGACGCGTATTAGGCCCGCCTGCGGCGGGCCGTATTCTGTGGAATGACGTTCCGCGCTTGCCGCGGCGTAGTTCCGCGGAGCGGAACGAAGCCGGGAGGCGATCAAATACGCGCGGTCGCCTTTGGCGAACGCGCAACATGGCGTATATTAAGGAATTGAAAAAACTGCAACGAACTACGCGCACACCGTCATGACCTTCGAACACGTCCTCCCCCACCTCGAGAATGTCCCGCACATGCCCCCGGAGAGGGGAAAGCTGATATACGAATTCGTGCGGAAACAGCAGCCGAAGAATGTGCTGGAACTGGGATTCGCGCACGGGACGTCCAGCTGCTACATGGCCGCGGCCATGGAAGAGAACGGCGGCGGCAGCATACTCACCATCGACAGCCACGCTGCGAAGGAGCGGAAGCCGGATATCACGGAACTGATGGAGAAAACCGGGCTCGGGGGAATGATCGAGCCGGTGTACGCCGAACGTTCGTATACGTGGGAACTGATGAAGCTGATCGAAAAGCATACGGCGGACGGTAAAACCGCGCCGCAGTTCGATTTCGTCTTCATCGACGGGGGACATACCTGGGACTCTGACGGCTTCGCCTTTCTGCTGGCGGACCGCCTGCTGCGTCCGGGCGGCTGGGTGCTGTTCGACGACGTGACATGGACTCCCTCCGAATGTGCGGGAGAGGACTGGGTGGACGCCATGCCCTCAGAGGAGCAGGAGGTGGCGCATGTCGAGAAGATCTTCAACCTGCTGGTCGTCCCCAACGCCGACTACGACAGCTTCGAATACGACGGCACCTGGGCATGGGCCCGCAAGCGTCCCGACGCCGCCTCCGAGGTGGACCGCGGGGACCTCGTCGCTTCCATCTACCAGAAAACCTCCT
>CAJXSA010000145.1 GCA_913060595.1 uncultured Ignavibacteria bacterium | reverse complement strand
TGAAGAGGATTTACTTGGCCAGCATGATGCTGTCCGTGGTCTGCAGCAGCGGCTGGAAGAGCATCTCGATTTCCTGCTGTCCGCGCTCGCCGACTTCGTGATGATGATACTTGACGGGAATGCCCGCCTGCTCGAGCAGACGGCAGCTCTCGTCGCGATAATCGTCGTAGAGATCGAAGGGACTGCACGCGTGATAGGCGTTCTGGAAGAACTCTTCCTCGTGATCGATCTTGTAATAGGACGCCGAGGTGCGTGTGTCGAATTCGACGTTGGAGAAAATGTAGTACTCGAGCTCCGGTCCCCAGTGCGTGCCGTCGGCGATGTCCAGCTTGCGCAGCAGGTCCTCTGCCTGCGAGGCCACCCAGCGCACGTCCTGCGGGAAGCGTGAGCGCGCTTCGTCGGTCAGGAAGACGTTGGTGAAACAGGTCAGCGTCGGCCGGTCGCGGAACAGGTCGATCTGCACGGTGCCGAGGTCGGGCTTCTGCACCATGTCGCTGTTCTCCACCTTCGCAAACCCGAAACTGGATCCGTCGAAGCCCACGCCCTGATCCATCAGCTGCGCAATCGTGCCTTCACGAATGGGCAGGGTGATGTGATGCAGACGTCCGACGAGATCGAGTGTTTTGAGATCGATGAACTCGATCTGATGCTTCTTGATAAGCTCTTCTACGTGCTGAATTTCTTTCGTCATGCAGGCTCCGGTCATATTGCGAAAAAGCGCCCCGGCCCGTTGCGGCCAAAGGGATATTAAACTACGCAATTGCGGCTGCAATCCCAAGACGGTCTGTGCTCGCGGGACAATACTCACACAAAACAAACGCCCGTCCGACCCGGGGAGGGCGGACGGACGTCGGAGGCTTTTGCGGAAATGAACAGCCCGTACTGCGCCGTCGTCAGACGACCCAGTTGCCGTCGCGCATGATGACTTCCTCGCGGCCGTCGGGATAGGTCAGCAGGGCTTCTTTCACAACGATGTCCGGCTGCAGGGAATCGACGTACACGCGGTCGATATGCACGACTTTTTTCGGGTCGTTGAAGGATTTCGGGGAAATGATGCCGCCGAAATGCTCGCTGCGCCCGAAGGCTACGTGCATACCCAGCTTTTCGTCCATGAGCAGACTGCCGACCGCCGTGCAGCCGAAATCCCCCAGTACGCCGTGTCCCAGTTCGGCGATGTTGCCGTACGCCGGCTCCGCTTCAAGCGCGGCCTTTTCCTTCGCGCTGGCCTCGCCATCGGTGAGGATTTCCACGGCGCGGTTCTCCACCACGCGGTAGACGACGATCTCGTCGCCGAACTGCACGGGCACTTCACCGTTCGTTCCGCTGGGATCGCCCTCGATTTCGCCCTCGTACGGTACGATGTAGGTTTCACCGGAGGGCAGGTTGCCCACGATCTTATCGTCGTGGAACATGCCCGAGCTCGGCGTGGCGGTGCGGTGACGCAGGTCGCAGTCCAGCACGTACTCCTTTCCCCGCGTCGTGAAGGTGAGCTTCTCGCGCACGGCTTCGTCCAGCCGCGTCTTGATGCTCATGATGCGCTCATGCACTTTCCCGTAATCCAGGCTCAGGGCCGGCAGCATCTCGAGTATGAAGCCCGGCATGGTGGTGCCGCGGAAGTCGTACTGCCTCGCCAGCATCTTGCAGGGCGCTGTGGCGGAAAACTCCGTCGGCGCGATGATGAGATCGGTCTCCGTCATGACGTCCGCGAGCGGGACGGCCATGCCTTCCTCTTTGAGGATGTCCGCGGTGAGGCCGCCGGGATTGCCGCCCCAGTGGTACAGCGTGTCCGGCAGGTCGTTGTTGTTGCTTCCCACGTTGGGATAATAGTAAATCTCCAGGCGCTCCAGTCCCAGGTCGTGCTTGAAGGCGATCGCGCGCATCCACCAGTTGTAGGCCATCACGCGGCGGTCGCGCCACTTCTCATGATCGGGCACGGCGTCGTCGGGCACGTCGGCGATGATGGTGAGCACGCGGTCGCTCTCGCGCGGCTTGAACACGGTGAGGAATAGCTGTTTCAGTTCTTCGGTGGAAAGTTCTTTCATGACGCTGCCGTGGTCTGGTGAAGAGAATGCAGTAAAAAAGAAAGATGCGAGAAATGCGGGAAACCTCAAAGATCCGTCGGCTCGCCACCGGAATCGGCATGCATGCGCGGAATTATTTCCCACCGGTGAGTAATTATTGCCGGCGCGGTGAATTACTTCCCAACAATGAGTAATTATTGCCGGTGCGGTGAATTACTCGCCACGGATGAGAAATAACTGCCATCATACGGAGATAATCACGAAAATTCCGAAATATCTTCCCCACACGGACAATAATCTGCCAACAGTTGGGATATAATTCACGCGCGCTGCAGGCGCTCACGCGTGCCGGAGGCACCCCCGCGCGTTCCGCGGGAGCGGAACGCCCCCGCAGCGTGGAAGCAGCATGGTGAGAATCCCCGGGGGAAACACTCAGAAAAACGCCTTTACTTCCGCCCGCGCGATATGAATCGTATCCCGTTCCCCCTCGGCGCGGCCGAGATAGGAGAGCGTGGCCTGCATGAAATCGGTCAGACGGTAATCGAAATTGATGCGCCAGACCCAGCTCTGTCCCTCCACGCGTCCGTCGGTGAGCTCGAACGGCGCACGCTCGACTTCGGTGTCGAAGGTGACGGTGCTGCGCTCGATCTGCGCACGCAGGCGGCCGGGTCCGGAAAAGCTGGTGACCGAGCGCAGGGTGAGCGCGGTGATGTCTGCCTGCACGGGCGTTTCGGGGTAGCTGTCGGTGGCGGACTTGCTGTCGATCACGAAGCCGATTTCCAGCGATTTCCAGGGCCGGTAGGAAAGATCCGCCACGAGGTTCGAGGACACGATGTCCCGCGCCCGGCTGCTGAAGGAGGTGGCGAGCACGTCGTCGTCGAGGAAGATCGCGTCGACCTGCAATCCGATTTCCCGCACCAGCTGTGTCTTGATGCGCAGTGAGCGTTCACGGCGGTAACTGCGCTCGCTGATGAGGGCGTACTGGCTGAAACCGCGCCGCTCGTCGAAGCGCAGGCGCAGGGAGAAGTCCTGCGCTCGTTCGAAGAGAAAGAAATCCTGGCGGAAATTCTGATAGCCGCGTATGGTGGTCGAATCGTCGAGGAAGCGGGAAAGGCGCAGCAGGTAAATGTCCGACGTATTGCTTTCCTCACTTTTCTCCTCGATGCGGACGAAGGATTCCGAGGAAAGCGCCCGCAGCGCCCCGATCCAGAATGCGGTCGACGTGCGCGGGAGGAAACGTTCGGGACGCAGCCGCAGGCGGAGACTGGTCTTGAGATCGATGACGGGAAACAGCTCGTCGGTCGGGAGTGTCAGCAGCACGTAATCCCCCTCGTAACGGGTGAGCTCGAACTCCTCCTCGTCCTGCACGCCGTTGCCGCTCAGGTCGCCGAGATATTCGTAGTTGCCCTGCCCGTAGGGCACGTTGAGGAAGACGCGCTGCAGACGCGAGGTGCGCTCGGTGGAGACTTCGTACAGCAGGTCGGTCTGCACGCCGCCGTTCAGCGGCGCGTAGCGTGTCTGTGCCCGCGTGAGCACCGTCTGCAGGTCCTTGCGTCCGCGGGCGCGGAACAGCTCGCTGTACTGGCGGTCACGCACGGTGACACTGATCTCGGAGCTGAGGTCCTTCCACGGCCGCAGCTGCCAGCCGTACACCTGCAGGATGTCTGTGGACTGCCGCGCGAGCATGCCCCCGTCGGCGACGTCCTCGACGCGCACGCCCACGTCTGCGCTGAAGGTCATGTTCCACAGGGAGGGGAAAACCACGCCGGGACGGACGTCGAAAAAGGAAAGGCTTTCCGGACGCAGGGTGTCGCTTCCCGCATCGAGGGATTCCCGGTGCTCCTGCTCGAAGCGCAGGCGCGGTGTGAACAGTCCCGCGCGGTATTCGGCCGTACCGCGCTGTCGCAGCCAGCTCCCGCGAATGCCCGCGTTGGCGTCGTCGCTGTCGATATGCTCGATCGTATAATCCAGCGACGGCAGCCCGCTGTCCGCGGTCGCGGGTGTGACCGTGAGCGCGCCGTCGAGGCGCAGGGAGGAAAAGCCGCCCCGGGAAATGCTTCCCGCCCCGGCAGCGATGCGCGTGTGCCGCCAGGGCGACCACGCGGCGCTCCCTTCGGTCATGCGCTCGCGCGCCGTGGCGGGCGCGGTGATGTCCCACTTGCGGTTGAACTCGATGTCGTTGATGCGGTCCACGGGCTGAAAGCGTGCGTCCACGTCGCGGTAGCGCAGGGCGAGGTCGAAGTCCCCGAAACGTCGCGTTTTCGGTTTCCACACCAGGCCGAGGTTGTACGCGGCGCCGGTGTTGTCGCCGTCGTCGTCGTCGGAGAAGCGGTTGCGGTCGAGGTCGCTGACGCCGACTTCGCCGTGCAGCTGCAGGTCGTCGTGCGGACGCGCCCGCAGGCGCAGGTCGATCAGCTGATGCAGACGTGCGAGCGGCAGCAGGCGCAGCGGCGCGTAACCCCCGCCGCCGATGCCGGCGAAGACGAATGTTCCCACCGTCTGCCGCCGGTAATCGCCCTGTCCCTGTCCGACGTACGAGAAGGAGAGCACGTAGGTGGCGCTGTCGCTGCCCGGCGCATAGCGGTAGAAGGTGTACGGTGCGCCGGCGACAGTGCTGTCCACGCGCAGGTACTGTCCCGCACCCGCGCCACGCGCAGTGTCGAAGCCCACGTAGGTCACCCCGCTGCGGGACGCGGACTGTGCGTCGTCGCCCGCCGCGGAAAGGATGCCGCGGTCGGCGTCGCTGAAATCGAGGTCGATGGGACTGTCCTCGTCATCCGCTTCCCGGATGTATCGCGCGCCCACGGTGATCAGCTCGTCGAACAGTCCCGTCTCCACGTCCGCGGTGATCATGCTGCGCGTGTACTCCCGTTCGGCATACTCATAATCGACGGTGATGCGGGAATAACTCGTGATGAGGCGATTCGGCGTGAAAGTGATTTCCCCGTTGGCGTATTCGATCACGTAGTCGTTGCGTTCTCCGCGCGTCATGCGCACGCCGTCCACGTACACGTTCTCCGTGCCGGCGAGGACGAGAATGGGCTGTTCTCCGTTGCGTCCCGTCAGCCGGTACGGTCCCTGCACGCCGTCGATACCGTTGAACTGCATGCTGTGATAGGTGCCGTTGAGCGTGGCATAGGACACCGCCGCGCGGGTGGCGCCGGACTCTGCCTCGCCGAGCACGCCGGAGAGCTTGCGGTTGTAGCGGCCGAACTCGGTGTCGCCGTAGCTGAGCGGGAAGTCGCCGAGTGTGGCGGACATGCCGTTGCCCGCGATGTTGATGTAGACGCGGTCGAGTTCCTGTATGGTGCGCGTGTTGCCTTCGGGCTGAATGGGTGTGTTCTCGTCGGTCAGCGCGCCGGTCACCGTGATGTCGTCGGACAGCTTTCCGGCCAGCTGCAGGCGGAAGCCGCTGTTGATGCTCAGGTCGCGGTTGCTTCCCACGGTGAAGCCGCGTCCGATATACCCGTTTTTCTGCAGCTCGCTGCCGAAAATGCTTTCCATGTTCAGCGGACGCGACGGTGCGGCGACCTGAAGGTCCCCGTCCGCCGTGCTGTCGTCGTAGCGGACGAGACGGCGCAGACGGTACTCCAGGGGAAGCTGCAGCGGCAGGGCGGTGTAATGCACCGCGATGGTGGTGACGCTGTCCGGCAGCGAGGCGGGGGAGAGGAAGAGCGTACCCGCGGGACCGTCGAGTGCGGCCTCCCCGGTCACGTCGCGTTCCGCGCCGGTGAGCAGGGTGACGCGCAGTCCTTCCCGCTGCACGAAGCGATGCGAAAGGCGGAGCGTATCGCCCTGGCGCAGCTGCAGGGTATCGGCATGGCGCTGCCACAGCGGGCCATCAGCCTGCGCCCGGAGGGTATGACCTGCCGGGAAGAGGAGGAGCGAAAAAATGAAAATGAGGCGGGGATTCACCGTGGGCGACTGCTATTGCCGTGGAAAGAGGGCAAAATAGACGCGGTGGGAGGCAAATGCAATGAAATCAGCGCGCACCGCGAAATCGGTTGCGAAGGAGGAGAGGCGGATCCGGGGCGCGACCTAGCCGCCGGCTTCCTCGCGGCGCCAGCGGTTGAGGTGCTCGGTGATGAATTGGACGATGGCCTCGTGCTGCTCGCGTCCGTTGGCTGTCACTTCCATCGGTGCGCCGAAGGTGAAGTGTATGGTCCTGGACGGATCGATGGGACCGAATTCCTTGAAGCGTTTGCCGTTGCCCCAGGCATCGGTTTTCAGCGCGACGGGCACGACGCGCACACCCGCCTTTTTCGCGAGTTTCACTCCCAGGGTGTTGAAATGTGCGGGATCGAAGTCTGTCGTGCGCGTGGTCTGCGGAAAGAGGACGATGGAGATGCCGGCCGCGAGTTTTTTCGCGCCTTCCTCCAGCACGGTGACCAGGTCCTGGCGGGGATTGTCACGGCTGACGACGATCGGATCGCGGCTGCGCATCACGTGGCCGAACACCGGGTATTCCATCAGGCTGGGTTTGATCACGAAGGTGCACGGACGGACGGGGTTGATCAGTCCGGGGAGGACCACCGTTTCGAGCGTGCTCATGTGGTTGCCCGCGAAGACCACCGGTTCGTCGAGGTCGTTGATGTGCTCCATGCCGGTGATCTCGAAGCGGCAGCCGCCGCGCTCGATGCCGTTGAAGATGTCGAGGCTGCTGTTGGCCCAGCGGCGCGAGTCATACAGTCCGCGTTTCGCGTAATGCGCGCTGCTGAATACGACTTTGACCACGCGGAGGTAGACGGCCAGGGTGCTGGGGAGGATGGAGGTCTTTCTGTCCGCCGGCGTGATGTACGTCGGCTGTGCGGCGATTTTCGTGTCGTGCGGTATCATGCGGGAAAATACTATTCTCGGGAGCTTTTACGCAATGAGCATCCGTAAGAGGAACACGGATAAAACGGATCGTGCGGATCAGCACGGAGAAAAAATACGGCCCCGCGGAGCGGGGCCAAATACGTTCCGCGCAGCGGAACAAATACGGCGAAGCCAAATACGTTTCCGCCGGAGGCGGGAACAGCTCGGCGAAGCCAAATACGTTTCCGCCGGAGGCGGGAACAGCTCCGCGCAGCGGGGCTACAGCACCGCCCACATACCGTTGCGCTTGAGCACGTCGTGGGAGATGACCAGCTTCTGAATTTCGTTGGTGCCTTCGAAGATGCGGTTGATGCGGCTGTCGCGGTACATGCGTTCGACGGGCAGTTCGCGCGAGTAGCCCATGCCGCCGTGAATCTGCACGGCCATGTCCACCACCTTGTCGAGTCCTTCGCTGCAGAGCAGCTTGACGGCGGCCGACTGCGTGGAGATTTTCTTCCCGGCGTCGTAATCCGCGGCGGTGCGGTAGACAATGCTTTCCATCGCGTAGGTGTATGCCCACATTTCGGCGAGCATGAACTGCACGGCCTCGAAGTTGGCAATGGGACTGTCGAACTGCTTGCGCTCTTTCGAATAGCGCGTGGAGAGTTCGATCAGTTCTTTCGCGGCGCCGACGCAGCATGCGCCGAGGCCAAGGCGGCCGGCGTCCAGCGTTTTCATCGCGATGAGGAAGCCGCGTCCGTCGGAGCCGATGAGGTTTTCGCCCGGCACGCGGACGTCCTTGAAGGTGATGGCGTTGGTGGCGCTGCCGCGGATGCCCATTTTCTTTTCTTTCGGTCCGGCCTGGTAGCCTTCCCAGGACGTTTCCACGGCGAAGGCGGTGACGCCGCGCTCGGTGCGCGCGAAGACGGAGACCACGTCGGCGGTGCCGCCGTTGGTGATCCAGAGCTTTTCGCCGTTGAGAATCCAGTCGTCGCCGTCCTTGACCGCGCGGGTGCGCACGTTGAAGGAGTCCGATCCCGCCGTGGCTTCGGTCAGTCCGAAGGCGCCGAGATATTCACCCGAACAGAGCTTGGGCAGGTATTTCTGCTTGAGTTCCTCGGTGCCGCCCAGGAAAATGGCGTTGGTGCCGATAGACATGTGCGCGCCGATCATGGTGGCGGTGGAGAGGCAGCCGCGCGCCATTTCTTCCTGCGCGATGCAGTATCCGACCTCGCCGAAACCGCCGCCGCCGTATTCTTCCGGGAACACGGTTCCCATCAGTCCCAGCTCGCCGATTTTCCTGACGAGGTCCTTCGGGATCTCCTCGTTTTCATCGATGTCGCCGGCGATGGGCTTCACTTCCTCGTTGACGAACTCGCGCACCATGTCGCGGAGCATGTTCTGTTCTTCGGTGAATTCGAAAAGGTTCATATGGTTGAGCCGATTGTGTGTGGGATAGGGAATATATGATGCGTCACGAGACGTCCGTGGGATCCCAGGAGCTTTCGTTGAGCAGGTTGAGGTCGGCGTACTGGTACGGCGACTTCTGTCCGACGTAACTGATCTTGCTTTCGCCGCCGTCGACGCCGATCGTGTTGCCGTTGATGAACTCCGTGCCGTTCTGCAGCAGGGCGATCATGGCTTTTGCCACGTCCTCGGGCACGGTGGCGCGGGCGAAGGGATTCTTGGCCACGGCCGCGTACAGCATGTTGCGGGCGCCGGGAATCTTGCTCAGCGCGGGCGTGTCGGTCACGCCGGCCAGCAGGGCGTTGACGGTGATGCCACGGGGACCGAGTTCAATGGCCAGCTGGCGCACGTAGGATTCCAGTGCGGCCTTCGCCGCCGACACGGCGCCGTAAAAGGGGAGATTCAGGTTCGCGCCGTCGCTGGTCATTGCGAAAATGCGCGCTCCCCGTCCAAGGAGGCCCCGGCGCACGGTGTCCTGCGTCCAGTAAATCAGGGAATTTGCCATGACATCGAGCGTCATCTCGAGCTGGGCCTTTTTCATCATTTCGGCTTCATTGCGGCCGACGAGGGGACGCAGCGTACCGAAAGCCAGCGAATGCATGAGCACCTTGATTTCCGCGCGTCCTTCGCGGTGGAATTCCTCCACGAAATTATCCAGCATTGCATGCCGCTTGTGCTCGTCGGCTGCGTTCATGTTGTGGAACACCGCTTTCTGGCCGCAGCTCTCGATATCGGAAATCAGC
>CAJXSA010000144.1 GCA_913060595.1 uncultured Ignavibacteria bacterium | reverse complement strand
TGCCGTGTATGAAGGATATGCCGGCTACGCGATCGTCGGACAGGATTTCTTCGGCTCGAGCATCGAATCCTACGATGTGAAGAAGATCGTCGAAATCCGTTTCGACCGGAACGCCACCTCGAAGGGATACTACTTCCTCCGCGGCGGCGATCCCAGCTATGGCTATGTGGGGTATTACGATTCGCCGTTCACGGTATGGGACGTGACGGATGAGAACAATCCCGTGCAGCTTTCCTGGGCGCAGGTCGAGAACAACGGCGGTGCGACGAACAACAACACATGGGATCCTGTCGGTCCAGGTGACCGCGAGTATCTCTTCCTCCTCGACAAGCCGTATTCCGAAACCCCGGATCCGGCGTACGAGAGCTACGTGCTTACCGCGGACGCGATGAGCATTCCGATTCTCTATGCCTTCTGGCCCCAGCAGACAGCGATCGCCGATGGCAGCCCGCAGCCCTTCGTGGACGGGACCATCATGCGCTGGATTCCCAACGTCGCCTTTGGCGCCGATGATGTATTCACATTCTCAACTCCCAAAGCCACCTACAGTGACGAAGCCGCGAAGCAGGATATCGTCGATATCCAGGTCTTCCCGAATCCGTGCCTGGGGTCCAACGAGCAGGAGCTGAACAAGTATCAGCGTTTCGTGACCTTCAACCATCTGCCCCAGCGCGCCAATTTCCGTGTCTACACGGTCTCCGGCGTCCTGGTCGCCTCGTTCGAGAAAGATGACGGTTCACAGCTTGCCACGTGGGATCTCCAGAACGACAACGGGCTTCCCGTTGCCAGTGGCATGTACATTATTCATATCGAGCTGCCCGACCTGAACACTGAAAAGGTTCTCAAGCTCGGCGTGGTCAGCGAGGCCCAGTACCTCGACCGTATCTGACGGGACCGCGCGCATCACACGACGCATATGAACAATTGTTGTGAATCAGGTACATCATTAAGGAGATATATCATGCGTACTACGCTTTCATCTTTCCTGGCTGTGTTGTTGGCACTGACGCTTGTAAGTGCCACGGCGAACGCCCAAGGAGGTGGCCGCTCCGGTACTGCCGCGGCGGAACAGCTGCTGGTTCCTGTCGGCGCCCGGGGCATTGCCCTCGGGAGCGCCTACAGTGCGGGCATCTCGGGTCTCAACGCCATCTATTACAATCCTGCAGGGCTTGCGGCCAGCAAGAGCGCTGCAGAAGCAATGTTCTCCCATACACAATCCTTCGGTGACATCGGTGTGGATTATGCCGCCGTGGGCGCCCAGTTCTCCGGTTTCGGTTACCTGGCGTTTTCGATTAAATCCCTGTCCTTCGGGGATATCGATCTCACCAACGAGCAGAATCCGGATGCGACGGGCGCGACATGGTCACCCACCTTCGTCGCCCTCGGCCTGACCTACTCACGCGCACTTACCGACCGCATCCGCGCCGGTGTGTCCGCCTATTTGGTCAGCGAGGATCTCTACCGCGTCTCCGCCTCCAACGCCTCCTTCGACATCGGTGTGCAGTACCAGGGCCTGGCGGGAATGCGCGGACTTTCCATCGGTGTGACCCTGCGTCACCTCGGCGGAAACATGCAGTACCAGGGCGCCGGACTCACGCGGCGCGTCGACGAGCTCGACAGCAAGCGTGATCCGCAGCTCCTGCGCATCGAAGCCGCCGGTTTCAGCCTTCCGACCTCGCTGGAACTGGGCGTGGCCTACACGCGCAGCTTCGCGGAACTGCACAACGTCACCTTCGCAGGCTCGTTCGAGAACAACAACTTCCTCGTCGATCAGTACCGTGTGGGACTCGAATACGGGTACCGCAACTTCTTCTTCCTCCGCGGTTCCTATAACCTCGCGGGCGACGACAGTGAAGATGCCTTCGGCGAAAACGCCTACGAATACGACGCCGCTTTCGGCGCCGGAGTTAATTTCGACGCAGGTGACCTTGTCATTGGTGTCGACTACGCGTATCGGAACATGAAAACCTTCGACGGCAATCACGTGATCACCGTCAACCTGGGATTCTGATCCGATCACTGTTTTTTCTTACAGGGCCTCGTTCCGTTCGCGGGACGAGGCCCTGTCATTCCTGACGGCGGAGCGGGATATTCGTATTGCTTTCTATATGGGGATTGCTAGTTTATGAATTGCCTACTGCGGCATCTATGCATTTCGAACTTGAGGATCGATTGATGAAGCTTCGTACAGTTATTGCCTGTCTGCTTTTCCTGCCCGTCCTCGCCGCTGCCCAGGACAACACGTTGCGCACCAACGTGGATCTCGCGGCCTTCAAATACGACGAGGACATGAGCTACGTGGAAATGTATTACTCCTTTCCGCGGAGCGGACTGAACTATGCGCAGGAAAACGGGATGTATACAGGCGCAGCCGTCATCCACACCATCCTTCGTCGGGAGGATGAAGAGAATGACCCCGTTCTGAAGAACTGGCGCGTGCCTGTCTCGGTGCGCGACACGACAGGCATGCTTGAGAAGGCGCTGATCGGCCGGGTCAACTACCTGCTCGCGCCGGGACGGTATACCATCACCGTCATCACCCGCGATGAAGCACGACCCCAGGTGAGCGACAGTGTGCAGATCCGTTTCGAAGTGCGTGATTTCTCCAAGAGGACACTGCGTTTCAGCGACATCGAACTGGCGTCTTCGATACAGACAGCCGAGGAAGACGCCTCGAATATCTTCTACAAGAACACCCTCGAAGTCGTCCCCAATCCGACGCTGCTGTACGGGAAACCGCTTCCCAACGTGCTCTATTATGCGGAACTGTACTACCCGGAGGAGGACCTGTTCTATATCAAGAGCGAAATCGTTTCATCGTATGGGAAAACCATGATCAGCAAGGCGCGGGAGCGTCAGGGCAAGCATGATTCCCGCGTGGAAGTCGGTTCGCTCAATCTCAGCACGCTGCCGTCAGGCGTGTACACGCTGATCCTGTCCTACGGGGACACAGCGGGAGCCTTCCTCGAGTCACAGAGCAAACCGTTCTTCGTATTCAACCCCGATATACCGATCGACTCTCTCGAAGCCGCGGAAATCGCGGACCTGATCGCAGCGGAATTCACCGCCATGAGCGAGTCCGAGCTCGACGAACAGTTCGCCGTTGCGCGCTATGTCTCGACGTCAGAGGAACAGGATATCTGGTCCTCACTCTCGGGCGCGGAACCGAAGAAGAAATTTCTGACCAAGTTCTGGCGCAGCAGGGATACGGATGTCGTCACGCCCGTCAACGAGTACTACCAGGAGTATCGTCAGCGTGTCGCCATTACCAACGAACAGTTTCGTTCGGCCTTCCGTGAAGGCTGGCGTTCCGATCGCGGACGCGTGTACATCATGTACGGTCCGCCCGATTATATCGAGCGACTATCCAGCGAGAGCGACATGAAACCGCATGAGATCTGGCGCTACGATTACATCGAGGGAGGCGTCGAGTTCATCTTCGTCGACAAGGGCGGCTTCAACAACTATGAACTGGTGCATTCCACAAAGCGGAACGAGGTGAATAACCCGGACTGGGAACGCTCCGCCGGCACGTATTGACCGGTCGGATAAGCGAACGCATCATTGTGAAATCCTCTCTCGAGTATCTTCTTTTTGCGTCCGTCGCCCGCATCCTGCAGCTGCTTCCGCTCGGGATGGTGCGCGGCATGGCGCGACTGACGGGGCAGGCCGTCTATCATGTTCTTCCTGTACGGAAGAAGCTGACGCTGCTGCAGCTGCGCCGGGCGTTCCCTGAGCTGCCGGATGCAGAAATCCGCGGCATCGCACGAGGAAGCTACGTCAATCTCATTACAACGATTTTCGAGATGATGTGGACGCCGCGTCTGGACGAGGATTTCCTTCCCCGGGTTCTGCGCATTCACAATCTCGACGTCGTCGAACATGCGCGGCGACGCGGCTCGGGCGTCATCATGATGTCGGGGCATTTCGGCAACTGGGAGTGGCTCTCAACCGGGGCGTCTCGACTCATGGGTTTCAACGTAACCGTCGTCGTACACCCGATTCACAATCCCGCGGTTGACACACTGGTGGAGGGTTGGAGGCAGTCGATGGGAAACCGGGTGGTGGATATGGGACTTTCTGTCCGGGAAATCATCCGTGCGCTGCGCAACCGTGAGGTGGTTGCCATGCTTGCGGATCAGAGCGGACCGAGCGGCTCCCTGTACGTGCGTTTCTTCGGTCACTATGCCGCGACGTATGAAGGTCCGGCAACATTCGCGCTGCGCACGGGGGCCCCCGTCGTCATGTCATTCGCCGTCCGCGCCGAAGATGGGAATTACGACGTGCTGCAGGAGGAAATCCCCACATCCGACCTCCGCGGCCTCACGGATGAAAATCTCCGCGAACTGACACGGCGCCATGTGCGCGCCCTCGAAGGCATGATACGTCGTTACCCCGAGCAGTGGCTCTGGCAGCACAAGAGGTGGAAGCATGCTCCGCACGCGGAAAGCGTGCTCGTTGAGGATCCGGATGACTGACGTTCTCATCATACAGACCGCGTTTGCCGGTGATCTCATCCTGACGACACCGCTCATTGCGGCGATCGCCGATCATTTCCCCGGCGCGGGAATTGACGTCCTCTGCATACCCGGCACCGCCGGACTGCTCGCCGGAAATCCCCATGTGCGCGATGCCGTCGTGTATGACAAGCGGGCGAAACGCCCGGGACTCACCGCCATGATGCGACGCCTGGCGCGCAGCGGATACGACGTGTGTGTTTCCCCGCACCGGTCCCTCCGCAGCTCCCTGCTGGCGCGGGCAAGTGGCGCTGCGAAGAGAATCGCATTCGACCGGGCCGCCGCCGCATGGCTGTACACGGATACCGTACGCTATGACGACAGCGCCCATGAAGTGGAACGGAACTGTGCGCTGATGACTCCGTTGGGCGCAGCTCCGACCGGCTGCGGCCGGCCGGAACTGTATCCCGCTGAGAAAGACCGTGCCGCCGTTGACCTCCTGCTGCAGGGAGAAGATGACCGTCCGCTGTTCTGCATGGCGCCCGGTTCCGTTTGGGCGACCAAACGCTGGACGGAGGAGGGGTTCGTGAAACTGGGTCGGACGTTCGCAGAAGAGTATCGCGTTGTGCTGACCGGTGGTCCCGACGATGCCGCACTGTGCGGACGGATAACGGCTGCGCTGCCGCCGGGCACGGTCAATGCTGCGGGCGCACTGTCTTTCCTCGCATCGGCGGACCTGGTCCGGAGGGCGCGAATCCTCGTGAGCAATGACAGTGCCCCGGTGCACGTCGCGTCCGCCATGGGCACACCGGTGGTGGAGATTTTCGGTGCCACTGTGCCTGCATTCGGCTTTACGCCTTCTGGTGTTCCGCATCGCATCGTCGAACGCAGCGATCTCTCCTGCAAACCATGCGCGATACACGGTGGTGTGCGCTGTCCCATAAAGACATTCGAATGTATGCAGGGACTTCCGGCGGACGATGTGATACGGGCCGCGCGTGCACTGCTGGCGGAGACCAACCCATAGTGCGCAGCCGGCGGCTGCTCCTGCGTACAGTGTGCACAAAATGAATACGGCCCCGTGCGGGGCCGTTGTTCGTATGGTCGATGGAGGAGCGCAGATGTCAGCTCGCGGACTGCTCCGTGCTGGCTGGCGGAGTGGAAGGCGTTGCGGCATCCGATGCGGTGCCGCTATCGCCGCTCTTGCTGTCACTCCCGCCGCTGCTGTCGGAGGATGCCGCTGCCTGCGACGAAGAGGATTTCTTGTAGTCGGTCAGGTAATACCCGGATCCCTTGAACAGCAGCCCCGCGCCCGCGCCGATGAGGCGCTGGAGAGACTCCTTCTCACAGGCGGGACAGGTTGTCAGCGCATCGTCTTTCATGGACTGAAACGCTTCGAAACGGTGTCCGCATTCCTTGCATACGTAATCGTAATTCGGCATGGTGCAGTAATTCCTTTATGAACCGTGTAGGTCAAACTGTGCAGGCACAGCAGATGTGAGATGCGTTGACATTGCTCAGGGGTGCGTCTCCCCGAAATGCGCGACAAGTGCCGCGCGCACATTGTCGGGGACGAAATCCGACACGTCCGTTCGATGCCGGGCCAGTTCCCGTACGATGGATGAATTCAGGTAGGTGAATTTTTCATGCGGCATCAGGAAAACCGTTGCGATCTCGCTGTCGAGTTTCCTGTTCATGAGCGCCATCTGGAACTCGAATTCGAAGTCGGAGACCGCACGGAGCCCACGCACCAGCGCCACGGCCTTCCGACTGCGGACGTAATCCACGATCAGGCCATCGAAGGTGTCCACCTCGACATTCGGCAGATGAGCGACCGCTTCGCGGAGCAATTCGGCTCGCTGCTCGGTGGAGAACAGCGGTGCCTTGGAGGAATTGCGCGCGATGGTCACGATGACTCTGTCGAAAATGCTGATCGCGCGCTCGAGCACGTCGATATGCCCGTAGGTGACCGGGTCGAAGGAGCCGGGATAGACTGCTGTTTTCATGCTTCCTCACCGTCGAGAGATTGAAACAGGGTAATGGTCGTGCTGCCGTATCGGCGTTCGTCGAAGGCGGTCAGCAGGGGATGCGTCCCGAGCGGCTGCAATGCCCCGTGTTCGATGACCGCGAGGCCGCCGGGGCGAAGCAGGGATGCAATGGCGTCGAGCAGCTGGGCGGCAGAGAACGCGGCATAGGGCGGATCTGCGAAAACGACATCGTAGCGTGCTGCTTCACTCCGGGCGAAGCGATCGACGTCCTGTCGCCGGACCGTGGAGCATTGCTCCGCACCGAGCGCTCGTATGTTCCTTTGCAGCACGGCAAGGCTGCTCGTGCTGCGTTCGACGAAGGTCGCGGTACGGGCGCCGCGGCTCAGGGCTTCGAGTCCGAGTCCCCCGCTACCCGCGTACAGGTCACAGATCGAACTGCCTTCCCAGGATACGCGGCCGGCGAGGATGTTGAAGACCGCCTCCTTGACACGGTCCGTCGTCGGTCGGAACGCGGCGTCGCGGGGAACATGCAGGGATCGCCCTTTCCATTCACCGGCGATGATCCTCATCCCGGTCCCATCAGCGCGGCTGCGGCAGCTGCATCGAATACATGCTCCCCCGTGCTGTCGATGTTCTGCTGTATCTCGTCAGGAATGCTCGTGTCCGCCAGCGGCACACAGCGTGTGACGCGGCACGAGAGGATGTCTTCGAGACTGTCAAGCACATGTGGCGCCGCGGCGTTGCCGTACACGTAGAGATGCTGCAGCGCTCCGGCATTCGAGGGCTGCAATCCTTCGAGAAGGCGGAGAACCTGTGCCGCGTAATGCTCCCGGTAACTGACCGCGCCCATGCGAAAGCCGAGATATGTCCCGTCCGCGTAGCGGCCTGCCGTGCAGTGCCCGTCGTGCATCCCCACGACGGCGTAGTGCTGTGAAACGTCATGCGGGTACAGCTGCCGGAGCACATTCTCGATTGCAAAATGATCGACGTCGACCGATCCGAGGTTCAGTGTGAGGTATTCGCAGGTCTGTGTAAGAAAGTCGACCAGCGCCTGGGGCAGAGCGACGACGAGATACCGGATCACCTCGCCGTCTTTCTCAAGGACGTGCGTGAGCATGCGCATGCGCGTGTCCTCTGGAAGATTGGCAAGCGAGGTGCACTCCCACTGCAGCTGTCTGTTGCGTTCCCGCTCTGAGAGCCTGCTCTCGACAGGCACGGTGAACACCAACGGCAGCGTCGCAGGAAGGACAAGGGAGATGCTGCCCGCGTATACCGTGTGCCGATGATAGACAGTCGCGAGATCTGTGATGAACTGTCGTGCCAGATCGCGATCGAAGGGGATATCGAAGAAGAGTCGGGAGGCGTAATCGCGGGCGGTTTCGAGTGTATCCGCACGCAGGATCGTCGATTGACGATCCTGCTGCTGGATTTCGACAAAACGAAATGAACGTTCTGCTATTTCCAGTCCGATATGGTGAGTGACGCCCATGGGATGTGCCGGCAGAACGAGACGGCTCTACTGTTCCCAGGAGGCCTTGTTGTGTTCGTCCGGATCGGTCAGAGAGCTGATGTAGCCAAAGCCGTCGGGATCTTCGATGTAGTACCGATGGACCTCGGAGGTGTCGTCGATGGCGAGGGTGTACGGCGACCCGGATTTCGGTGTCGTCCGGATGGAATCAAAAGAGAATGCGGTGAGGTAAAGACGCGTACTGGTGAAGAGACTGTCCACCCGCGTTGCCGGCAGACTGTCCTGAACGAACATCAGCAGGGAATCCACGTCCGCAGTGTAGGTTTTCTTCATGTCGTAATACTCAATCTGCGCTGTGCGCAGTGCCGACATGCGTGCGCGGGATTCCCATTTCATGTTCTCTTCGTATGCGAGCTGCTGGCCGGGATCGTTGATGACCCGGAACAGCACGTAGGTGAGTCCCAGGATGACGACAATCAGTATTCCATCAACGATACCAAATGGCTGTTTACGTGCCATGAATGCCTCCGGAAAATGGTGCAGGGCGACCTGCGTTTTATTCGACGGTTATGAATTGACGAATGCGTTCGTATTTCTTCTGCCCGATGCCGCGGACGTTCATGATGTCTTCCGGGACGCGAAACGCGCCGTGTTCCTGACGGTAGGCGATTATCTTCTCCGCGGTTGCGGGGCCGATGCCGGGCAGCGTGGTCAGCTGCTCTGCCGACGCCGTGTTCAGCGCGATGCGCACGCTCTGGCGGGGTTCGGCGGCATCCGTGGATGCTGTCGCGCCTTCAGTGGGGATTTCTGTACTCTCATGCTGCTGCGACTGCCGCAGGACGCCGGAGTTCGCACGCCGTGCGAAGACGGAATCGGCGTCCGAGTACGCCTCGCGTATGTCACGGCGGGGTGAGGCCCCGCTCGTGCGCAATTCACTCAGTACACTTCCCGCGACGATGACCACGGAGAGAAAGACGATGACGGCGGCCTCGTTCTGGGTGAAACCGAATCGGTGTGCGAGTGCTATGACACGTTTCCACATGCGGTACAGGCCCGGCGCGCAGTTTGTATCAGATGCAAAATAGGAAAGGAGCGGGAGTTATGAAAGCTGTCCGTTGCGGGTCCGCTCAGGACAGCGAATCAAAAATCC
>CAJXSA010000143.1 GCA_913060595.1 uncultured Ignavibacteria bacterium | reverse complement strand
ATGATGACGAAAGAACCGGTCTTGAACTCCATGGAGAGGGAATCAAGCGCGACGATGGCCTCCGTGCCCTGTCCTTCGAAGTGTTTCGAGATGCCGTCGAGTACCAGCATGGTCACGCTCCTCCCACCCGCGGTGACGGCTGACGCAGTGCGCGGATGCGGCCCGGCAGCAGCAATGCGATCAGCACGAGCAGCGCGGTGATGAGTTTGAAATAATCTCCCGCGAGACCGGTGAGCATGATGTACGAACGGATCAATTCGTAGATGGCCGCCCCCAGAACAGCGCCAAAGAGGCGGACCCCGAAGCTTCGGCGCCGCAGGAACGCATCACCGATGAGCACACAGGCGAGTCCGACGACCAGCATGCCCACACCTTCATCGAGGGCGGCAGAACCGAAGTACTGTGACCACACAGCACCGGAGAGCGCCACCAGTCCGTTGGAAACCGCAAGCGCGGCCATGATGCGCACCGGCACATTTGCGCCGAGCGCGCGTGCGGACTGCTCATTGCTTCCCGCCGCGCGCATGGAAAGGCCGAAGCGCGTGCGGAAAAACCAGAACAGGATCCCGCCGATGATCAATGTCATGCCTCCGGACAGCAGCATGATGACCGTGCGGACGGGAGAATATGTGACGCCGTTGACCTCCTGCAGTTCCGTGCCTCCGAACAGGCTCTCCGCCGCGGTGCGCGCATATGAATACAGCGTCATTTCTTCATTGAAGTGATATGATCCCTGCCCGAGAATGCCGAAGTTGATGCTGTAGAGGGCGATCATGACAAGGATGCCCGCGAGCAGCTTTTCTATGCCGAAGCGGGTGACAAGCAGGCCGCTCAGGAAACCGGCGGCTGCCCCGCCGAGCATTCCGATCAGCGTCGCGGTGACCGGCTCTATTCCCATGAGAATCATCTGGGCGCTGAGCACTGCGCCCGTGGCAAAGGATCCGTCCACCGTCATGTCGGGAAAGCGCAGGATGCGGTAGCTGAGAAACACGCCCATGGCCATGGGAGCGAGGATGAAGCCGATGGCGAGTGCGCCGATGGAAACGGAAATCATATCGATGCCTCCCCGGATGTGTCCGCCACATCCATGCGCAGCGAGGCATCATCTCCCAGATTCTGCAGAGGATGAAGGAACATGGCGCCGCGGACAAACTCGCTTTCCATGCTGCGGAGCGCATTGCGATTGTCGTACATCAGGTGCAGAACGGACTGCACGTGTTCCTCATCCACCAGTGCGCGGATGAAAGCGTCAGGATCGATCTTGCCCGAGGGCAGGGGACGGTAGGGGAAGACCGCGGCATGTGCGTGTCCGTAGACCTCGGCATCAGGAGCGAGGCGCCGCAGGTAGGGCGCCCCGGTCCGGGAGACGACGGCACAGAGAACGACGACAGACCTGGGATACGACGGTTCCGTGGTAAAGGCGAACTGCTCGCGCAGCCCGGGGACGGACCATGTAAATCCGTTGGGGACAGGTGAAAGACGGAGAGAACAGCCGATGAGGGCAGCGCTTTCCGCGATCAGGAGCACCGCGACATCGCCTTCGGCATGGTCGATCGCGAGCTGCGCCAGGCTCGAGAAGGGCATGCCGCGCAGCTGTTCCGAGGCTTCGAAACGCAGCTCGGTGGTGAAACGTGCATCGGCGATCATGCCGGAATAGAGGGAAATCGACGGGACGAACACTCCGTCCTCAATCATGTAATCCGGGTGATTCCTCTCGTCCGTCGGCAGGCAGATGGTAATGCCACCGGCGGAGAGAAATTCCCCGAACTGCTGCTCGACCCCGCTTTCGACGTCACCAAAGGCCCCGATGCCGAAACCGAAGCGCTGCGCCGGCAGCTTGAGCGTCGCGTACTCCCGCGTACTGCCGTCGGGCGGGGAATGGTAGTCCACGCGACCGCGCGGCACTGTTCCCAGGGGGTACAGGCAGAATGAGCCGCTGCCGTCAGGGAGCGGCTCCATGGGATCGTCCCGCGATACGCTCTCGTCTTCCGCGGTTTGCAGAAGCAATTCCGTCAGACCGGAAAGATCAAAGATGTCGCGAACTTTCTCGGAAGGTTCGACGATGCGGAGAACGCCGTTGATGGCACGCATCTGCTTGAGGTACAGCAGCAGGACGCGCAGTCCCGCAGAGCTGATGAAGCTCACGCCGGCAAGATTCAGGGAAATCTCCGAGGCACCGGTGCGCACGGTCGTCTCAAGCTCGCTGCTGAGTGCATCCGCCCAGTACGCATCGAGCTTGCCCTTGACGCGCAGTATGTGGTGTTTCCCCGATACGCTGCGTGTGATTTCCACGCGTGTCCTCCTCTAGTCCTGTCCCGGACTCCTACTCTTCGTTCAGCACATTATCGGCCCGGTCGAGTATCGACTGCGGTATGTCCAGTCCCGCGTCATGCGCGGCCTTGAGGTTCACGATGTGGTTGAACTTCTGGATTTTCTCGAACGGAATCTCGCCCGGTTGTTCACCGCGCATGATGCGCGCCGTAAGCTCCGCTGCGGTCATTGCACCCTGTATGTAATCCGGCGCGACGACGAGAACGGATCCCTGATGCGCCTGCTCGTCGACGAAGGAAAACACCGGGATGTTGTTCTCACGCGCCACCCTGATGATGCTCGGGAACGTGGCGCTGGTCAGGTTGTCCTCGATCTGACAGATGGCGTCGATTCCCAGGTCAATCAGCGACTGGGTGGCCTGCGGAACGGACGACTTGTAGCTGACCCCGTAGCTTTCGAGCTGCAGTCCCGCTTCCGAAGCGGCCGTGATCAGTTCGTTCTTATAAAATGTCGCGTTCAGCTCCGACTGCGAGAACAGCGTGCCGATGCGGCGCGCGGAGGGCATGACCTGCCTGATGTACTCCATCATCGACGTGAACGTCGTGTTCGTGTACACGCCGGTGAGGTACGGGAGATGATCCTTGTCGTTGCGACCCACGGTGGAAATCACGAACGGATTGGCGACGACCATGAACACCAGGGGAAGTCCTTCCCCGCGCTGCACGGCGGTATGCAGTGTCGGTGTCTGCAGGGAAACGATCATGTCGGTGCCGTCTGCCGCGGTCGCATCGATCAGCGAGAGCACCGCGTCGGCGTCCCCCTGCGCGTTGCGCGTGACAATGGTGTAGTCTTCCCCCTCCTTCAGTCCGGCGAGATCGAGCCCGGAGCGGAAACCCGCCTCCGCATCGCGCGTCTGGCGCAGCTCGTCGTACTTGATCATGCTGAGCTTCCAGGTTTTCTTTTCCGATTCCTGTTCGGGCTGCTGCTGGCAGGACCAGAACACGGTAACCGACAGCACCGCGGCGAGCATGACGCCGAACTTACTCATAAAGGGTCGTGTACTGCGCATCATATATCATTCCTCCGTGGATTGAAAAATCGCTTCGTAGCTCTGTGTCATTGACGCTGCTGCGTCCCGCGGTACTCGAGTGCGAGCACCGTCATGTCGTCGGACTGGGCAGCATTTTCTGCGTGGATTTCGACGTCCTCAATGATGTGACGCACCAGGTCCTCAACCGGGTCGTCGGCATGCTTCTCGAGCAGCTGCTGGAAACGGGCCTCGGAGTACTCCTCCTTTTCCTCGCTGAACGCCTCGATGATGCCGTCGGTGTAGATAACGAGCCGTTCGCCCGGCGCGAAATTCACGGTGTTCTCCTTGTACGCCATCGAACCGTCCACACCAAGCACGGTTCCCCGCACGGGCTCGAGCAGGGAAACCGCTCCACCGTTCAACCGGTACGGGTGGTTATGTCCGGCACTGCTGTAGGTGAAGCGGCCGGTGTCGAATTCGAGCACACCGTAGAAAAGGGAAACGAACATCGACGAAATGTTCTCGGCACAGAGTGACCGGTTGACATGCGTCAGGCAGTCGGCGGGCGGCGTTCCCTCCATGGCCTCCGCCTTGAGCAGGCTGCGGCTGGCGGCCATGATCAGCGCCGCAGGGACGCCCTTCCCCGAGACATCCGCGATCGCAACCCCGAGGGCGTTGTTGCGAATTTTAAAGAAATCGTAAAAATCTCCGCCGACACTTGATGCGGGACGCATGCTCGCAAACAGCGCAAACTCCCTGTGCTCCGGGAAGGGAGGAAATTTCTTCGGGATGATTTCCTGCTGCACGCGGTTGGCGAGATCGAGTTCCCTGTTGAGCCGCGACAGTTTCTCGCGCGCCTCGCGTGCCTCACGCAGTG
Organism: uncultured Ignavibacteria bacterium; assembly: GCA_913060595.1. GTDB lineage: Bacteria > Bacteroidota > Ignavibacteria > SZUA-365 > SZUA-365 > BM516. Next base: position 4,921 of record CAJXSA010000143.1, on the reverse strand, counting down.
CCCGCACCTGCCCGACCGTCTTTTCAATGGTGAGCTCGAGATCCTCGAAATCAATGGGCTTGGTGACGAAATCAAAGGCCCCCCGGTTCATCGCCGTGCGGATGTTCTGCATGTCGCCGTAGGCGGAGACGATGACGGTTTTGAAATCAGCATCTTCGCGTTCCGCGACATTCGAAAGAAAAGTCAGCCCATCCATCACTGGCATGTTGATGTCGCAGAGAACGACATCAAGTCCCGGTGTGCTGTCCACCAGGGCAAGCGCATCCCTTCCATTGGGGGCGAAATAGAAGCTGTATTCGCCGTCCCTGATCTTCCGCCGGAAGCGCTGTCGGATCAACAGTTCGAGATCCGGCTCATCGTCCACAACCAGGATATGCGTCACGCGGGAGTTCCCTTCTCGGTTACAGGGATCGTGTCTAATAATTACTATTCGGGAAATACACGCGTAAAATAGAAGATTTCAGGACATATACAATCGGTTCACCCCGGGTGAGAACAGCCTCAGTCCTGACGCGCCATACCCGCGGGACGGCCGAACCAGAGAAGGGTGGCGCCGAGGAGCAGGGCGCCGCAAAGGATGGAGATCCAAGGAGAAAGCCCGAAAGCAGAAGGGACCAGGCCGGCAGCGATGGACACGAAACCGATCAGCAGCGCATATGGCAGCTGCGTGCGCACGTGGTCGATGTGGTCACAGGCCGAAGCCATCGAACTGAGGATGGTCGTGTCGGAAATGGGAGAACAGTGATCGCCGAAGACCGCGCCGGCAAGTACTGATGAAATCGTGCCGAGAGTGACGACATAGGCGGGATCGGCTGCGAGACCGGCATCCTGTCCCAGCACCACGGAGAGCGGGATGACGATGGGCATCATGATACCCATGGTGCCCCAGCTTGTGCCTGTCGAGAAACTTATCACCGCGGCGACGAGAAATGTCAGCGCGGGCAGCCAGCGCGGTGGCAGGGTTCCCTTGAGGACCTGGACAAGGTAGTCCGCGGTGTGCAGTTCCGCGGTAATCTGTCCGATGCTCCAGGCGAGCGTGAGAATCAGCATGGCGAGCAGCATGGATTTGAGTCCGTTGAACCATGCGTCCATCGCCTCGCTCACGCGGAGAATGCGCTGGCCCACGGCGAGAAAAATGGCCGTGACGCAGCTCAGGAGTGATGCCCAGAGCAGCGCCCTGTACGAATCGGCTTCCCCGATCACGGTGCCGAGACTGTAGTCGCTTCCTCCCGCGGCGGCGATGGCTTCATGTCCGGTGTAGTACAGGCCCCCCAGCGCGCCGAGCACGACGACGGCGATAGGCACCGCGGCGTTCCACCAGCGCGGACGCACACCCGGATCCGGCAGGACAGCTGCGCTGTCCGTCAGGTCGTTTGCGAGCTGTGCGCCGTCACGATGCAGCTTGCCGAAGCGACGCGCACGACGTTCTGCACGCGCCATGCCGCCGAAATCGCGTCCCGTCGCCGCGATGAGCAGCCCGAACAGCAATGTCAGGATGGGATAAAAACTGTACGGAAGCATATCGAGAAATACCGCGTAGGCGTTGCGCGCCGGCAGCTCCACGCTCTGCATGGCGGCGTCGATCAATCCCACTTCATACCCGATCCACGTGCTGATAAACAGCACGGCGGTCACCGGTGCCGCGGTCGCATCGACGAGAAAGGCGAGCTTCTCCCGGGAAATGCGCAGGCGGTCGGTGATGGGACGCATGGTGTTGCCCACGATAAGCGAGTTGGCATAATCGTCGAAGAAAATGACGAAACCGAGCAGCCAGGTCGCCACCTGTCCGCCGCGGGCCGTGCGTGCGATGCGGATCAGCTGTTCGGCAATGCCCAGCGTGCCGCCGCTCTTGGAAATCACTCCCACCATGCCACCGAAAAGCATGGAAAACGCAATGATGGACATGTGATCCGGATTCGCCAGCGCATTGACGATATAGTGGTCGAGAACGCGGAGAAACGCCCCGAACACATCATAGTCGAACACGAAAATCGCTCCGAGCCAGACGCCCGCGAACAGGGAGACGATAACCTGGCGCAGAAGCAGGGCGAGGACAATGGCCAGCAGCGGTGGGAGTATGCTCAGGATGCCGGGTATGCTGCGCACCGGGCGGGCGGATGTGAGCCCCCCTTCTTTCCAGCGAACGGTGACCCGCCCGTCTGCTGTGGCATGCGCGTCCTCGGTGCGGAAGCGTCCCCCATGCAATTCCCCGGTCACCCGTCCCGCTTCCCCGAACTGCAGTCCCTCGAACACCAGCGTTCCCTCTGCCGTCGAATCGATCGTTCCCGCTGCGTCGCGCACGGTCACCTCGGCGGTGAACGACACTCCGTCCAGCGTGAGTGCGGGGATGCGCAGATCCATCGACTGCGCGTGCAGCGCCCCTGCTGCCAGAAGGAAAAGCAGCATGAGCGGGAGAGAACGGCAACGGGCGAATCGCTTCATGGCTCCGGGGAATGGTGGAACAGGAAAATGTGCACGCAGCGCGATGCAAAGCAAGTACCGCGTCCCTGCGATGTGCACGCGCAGATTGGCGGGAACTTGCATTGCCTCTCGATGCCTTCTAGTTTGCAGCATGTTTCATGAATGATACGAGACCATGGCACTCATGTACAGTAAGGGCATGCCGGAAGGCACGCCGCTGCCTCCCTTCCGCCTCCCGGGCGTCGACGGCAAAACGTGGTCGCCGGAAGATTTCCGCGAGGCCAACCTGCTCGTCGTTGTTTTCACCTGTAATCACTGTCCCTACGCGATCGCCAGCGAAGACCGCCTGATCGCGCTGCAGAATGAATACGCCGACCGGGGCGTGCGCTTCGTGCTCATCAATCCCAATGACGCCGACAAGTACCCCGACGATTCCTTCGCCCGCATGATCGACCGCGCGAAGGAGAAGGATTTCCCTTTCCCATACCTGTACGACGAGAGCCAGGATGTCGCCCGCCGCTTCGACGCGGCATGCACACCGGATCTTTTCGTATTCGACCGGGCGCGCGTGCTGCGCTACAACGGACGCATCGACGACAACTGGCAGGAACCGGACAGGGTGACGCGCGAAGATCTCCGCACGGTGCTCGAGGATCTGCTCGCAGACCGCGAGATCAGCATCGAGGCCGTTCCCTCCATGGGCTGTTCGATCAAGTGGAAAAACTGAGGACGGCGCATCCACATCTGGAGAGGCATGCGCTCAATAGCCATCGTCCTCGAAATCCTCGAACAGGGCAAGGTCTTCCCAGATGCGCGCGTCCTCAGTCCGGTCTGCAGGCATATCGGACACGCGCCTGGCGTTCGTGACGATACCGTCACTCACAGTCAGGAGCAAATCACCGCAGGCGGCAGACGACGGGCGCATCGAATGATCGTCGTGCACGTGCAATTCACCGCTGTACCAGGACGCCCAGATTTCCTGCCCTCCGAGCATCGCGTACCGTCCGCGAATGCTCCGGAGATACAGCCGTCCGTCGCGAATCTCCCAGGTGGCAATATACTGGCGCCAGCATGCCGTCGAATCAATGACGGCATCCTCCGGCTCTTCCGGCACCCACAGCGGCACGTCGACAAGCCGCGCGTGTCCCAGAGGCAGATCGGGTACCGTGCGCAGTTTCCATCGCTCCCCATTGTACAGCAGCACTTCGTGCAACTGTGCGGTCATGCATACCTCCTCGCGTGCGTCGCATGCGTCGTGTCAGCATCGTGGAGACAGAAGGATACGTGTGGCGGGCGGGATTGTTGCGGCGGGAGTCAGTCTTTCCTGTCGGCGTGGAGGGTGTTGGTACGAAGTTTTCTGGCGAGTTCCAGGGCGCGCCGGATGCGTGTCTCCTCGCGCTTTGCCGTGCTGACATACAGCGAAAGGGAGCGCTGCATGCCGGGTGTCATCGCGTTGAAGCGCCGCGCCGCGTCCTCGTCCGTTTCGAGCGCGGCGGCCAGTTCTTCGGGGAGATCCACTGCGTCCGGTTCGGGATCGGCTTCGAGCACGACGTGCACCATGTCATTGAGACGCGCGCCTATATCCCGCAGCAATGCAGCTCCCACCACGAGACGGCTGCCCCCGTCGCCGCTGCCCGTCAGCGCGCGTCGATACCGCCGGCCGTTGAGTGTGGCAAGCACGCGCCGCACACCGGCGGCGCGAAATGCGTCGGTGACCTCGTCCGGGATGGGCAGGTAGTGATTGATCATGCCGTGCTCGGCACGCAGCACCGGGGCATCGAAGCTATGCTGTTCGCGCAGATTCATGAGTCGTGCCTTGAGAATACGGATAATGCGCCCGTGTTTCAATCGCACAAAGCGCTGCCCGGCAGGTGAAATGCAATTTTCGTATCTTGCGCATTCACAAACGCATGGCTGAAATGACTACGAATACATCTTTTCTCGATGCATTGCAGCGCCGCGTGCTCGTCTTCGACGGCGCGACCGGCACCAATCTGCAGGCGCAGAACCTCACGGCAGAAGACTTCGGCGGCAGCGAGCTCGAAGGCTGCAACGAATACCTCGTAATCTCCAGGCCCGAGGCCGTTGAACGCGTACACCGGGACTTTCTCGAGGCCGGGGCCGATATCATTGAAACCAACACCTTCGGTGCCACCGGCATCGTGCTCGCCGAGTATGACATCGCCGGCATTGCACGCGAGATCAACGTGAAAGCCGCCGCCATCGCACGGCGCATGGCCGATGCCTACAGCACCCCGGAACAGCCCCGTTTCGTCGCCGGGTCCATGGGTCCGACGACAAAACTGCCTTCCCTCGGGCATATTGGCTTCGCCGCTCTGCGGGATTCGTACATCGAGCAGGCGGAGGGTCTGATCGACGGCGGCGCGGATCTGCTCTGCGTCGAAACCTGCCAGGACATGCTGCAGGCGAAAGCGGCACTTGCCGCCATTCGCATCGTCTTCGAGCAGCGTGGCACGCGTCTTCCGGTCATAGTTTCGGT
>CAJXSA010000142.1 GCA_913060595.1 uncultured Ignavibacteria bacterium | reverse complement strand
CGCTCCCTCGACCTGCGGCGCCCGTCGCTGCAGAAACCCCTGCTGCTGCGGCATCGCCTCTACCAGATCGTGCACCGCTACTTCGACGAGCAGGATTTCATGGAAATCGAAACGCCGGTGCTGATGAAAAGCACGCCCGAGGGGGCCCGCGATTACCTGGTGCCCAGCCGCGTGCACGACGGGAAATTCTACGCGCTCCCGCAGTCCCCGCAGACGTACAAGCAGCTGCTCATGGTGGCCGGCTTCGACCGCTACGTGCAGATCGTCAAGTGCTTCCGTGACGAAGACCTGCGCGCCGACCGGCAGCCGGAATTCACGCAGATCGACCTGGAGATGTCCTTCGTGCGTCCCGACGACGTCTACCGACTGATCGAAGGCTTCATACAGCGCGTCCTGAAAGAAACCGTCGGCGTGGAGCTGCCGCTGCCGATACCCGTCATGGATTACTACGAGGCCATCGAACGCTACGGGTCCGACAAGCCCGACTTGCGCTTCGGCATGGAGCTGGTGACGCTCAACGACGTGGCGAAAGGAGCGGAATTCAAGGTGTTCAGCGGGGCACTCGAAGCCGGCGGCATCATCTCCGGCATCAACGTGAAGGGACAGGCCGCTGCGTTCAGCCGCAAAAAGCTCGACGAAGTCACGGAACGTGCGAAAGCCCTCGGCATGGGCGGCCTGGTCTGGATGAAGGCAGCGGACGGCTCCCTCAGCAGTCCCATCGCGAAATTCCTCTCCGGGGACATGATCGCGGACATGCGCGCCGCCATGCAGGCGGAGGACGGCGATCTCATTCTCATCGTCGCCGATGCCAGGCGCAGGCAGGCGCTTGAAGCGCTGGGCACGCTGCGCGTCGAACTCGCGAAAGAACTCGATCTCATCGACACCGCGGCGCACCGCCTGCTCTGGGTGGTGGATTTCCCGCTTTTCCAGTGGGACGAGGAGACGCAGCGCTATTACGCCGAACACCATCCGTTCACGTCTCCCAAGCCCTCGGACATCCCGCTGCTCGACAGCGATCCCGCGTCGGCGCGGGCGGACTGCTACGACCTCGTCTGGAACGGCAACGAGGTGGGATCAGGCAGCATCCGTATTCATGACAGCGCCCTGCAGGCGAAAATCTTCTCCGTCCTCGGCCTGTCGAACGAGGAGATCGAGGAGAAATTCGGTTTCCTCATCAACGCGTTTCGCTACGGCGCCCCGCCGCATGGAGGCATGGCCATGGGACTCGACCGCATCGTCACCATCCTGGCCGGTATCGGCTCCATTCGCGAAGTGATCGCGTTCCCGAAAACCAACAGCGCGCTGTCGCTCATGGACAGTTCGCCGTCCCCGGTTTCGGAGGCGCAGCTCAAGGAACTGCATATCAGCCTGAGGAAATAGCCGCATGATGGACCTGGTTTTCTATAATATCTCTCAGCTCGTGACCGTGGCGTCCGGTGACAGCGCCCGCGCCGGGAGCGCGATGCGGGACGTCGGCCTGCTGCGCGACGCCGCCGTGGGCATCAAGGACGGGCGCATCGCCTACGTGGGGCCGTCGGACGGGATCGATATCAGCGATGCCGACCGCAGCATCTCCGCGATGGGGAAAACCGTTCTCCCCGGCCTCGTGGATTCGCACACGCATCTCGTCTTCGCCGGCGCACGTGAGGAGGAATTCGCACGCCGCATCGCAGGCGCGACTTATGCGGAAATCGCCGCGTCCGGCGGCGGGATCAACACCACGGTGAAGGCCACGCGCGCGGCCAGCAAGGTGGAACTCACCGAGTACGCCCTGCACCGCCTCGACAGCTGCCTGGCCTTCGGCGCCACCACCGTGGAGATCAAAAGCGGGTACGGACTGGATTTCGAGAACGAAATCAAGATGCTCGAAGTCATCAGCGAACTCAGGGACCTGCACGTGGTGGAGATCGTGCCCACCTTCCTCGGCGCACACACCATTCCCTTCGATTACAAAGACCGGCGGGAGGAATACCTGCGCATCGTGCTCGAGGAAATGCTGCCGGAAGTCGCCGCACGCAGTCTCGCCGAGTACTGTGACGTCTTTGTCGAGAAGGGCGCGTTCACCCTCGAGGAAGCGCGCGAGATCTTCACCCGCGCACGGGGGCTGGGTCTGAAGGTCCGCGTGCACGCCGACCAGATCACCGCCGGTGGAGGATCGGAACTCGCAGCCTCCATGCGGGCGTCTTCCGCCGATCATCTCGATCACATCAGCGATGCGGGCATCGCGCAGATGAAGGATGCGGGCACGGTGGCAACGCTGCTGCCGGGTGTGTCGCTTTTCCTCGGCGAACCGTTCCCCGACGCGCGGCGCCTGATCGAGGCGGGACTCCCCGTGGCGATCGCCACCGACGCGAATCCCGGTTCCTGCATGAGTGAAAACATGCAGCTGATGATGAGCCTCGCGGCCCTGCAGATGCGCATGACCATGGAGGAAATCATCGTCGCATCGACCATCAACGCCGCCGCCGCCCTCGATCGCGCCGCGACGCACGGCAGCATCGAGGTGGGAAAGCAGGCGGATCTGCTCATGTTCGACACGCCCAACTACCAGCGCATCCTGTATCATTACGGCGTCAATCACCTGACGACCGTCGTGAAAAACGGGCGCGTCGTCATGGAACGGCATTACGCCAGTGCATAAAAACGGGTATGGAAATACGGTATTTGTTCCGTAATTTTTCAGGATAGACGAATAGACGGGTGGAATATCCCGTGCAATGCAAGGACTCGCGAACCACATATTTATATCAGGAGATTTTCATGAAACAGCTTGTTGTCATCGCCCTCGCCGCAGTGCTGCTTACTGCCTGCGGGCAGCAGAACCAGGAACAGGATACCGCCGCCGCCGCGGGCAGCGCGAGCACGGTCAGCGCTCTGCTGACGGACGCTGAGACGAACATCGACAAGGAAGTGACGATCGAGGGACTGGTCACACATGTCTGCAAGCACGGCGGACGCCGCGTGCATGTGACGGACATCGAGACCAACGAGAAAATCCGCGTCGAAGCCCCCGAGGAAATGCCCGCGTTCGCACGTGAACTCGAAGGCAGCGACATCGTGGTCACCGGTCTGCTGCGCGAGACGCGCATCGACGCCGCCTACCTCGACGAATGGGAGCAGGAAATCCTCACCGCCCAGGGTGAAGAAGAGGCGACGCACGATCATGCGGGCCAGGATCTTGCCCAGCACGAAAAGGAAGTGTCGGAAAACGGCGAAGAACATGCAGAGGACAATGACGGACACGTCGAGCCCCAGGGCATGGATGCCGTCAACAATCTCCGCGCCGAACTCGCCGAAAGCGGCAAGCCCTATCTTTCCCGCTGGCACCTGGACTGCGTCAGTTACACGATGAAAGACGGCACCGATGTGCCCGTCGCCAAGGAAGTCCCCGCAGACGAGGCGGCAGGCGAGGACCACGCCCATTAAACATGCGCCCTGCGCAGATGTCGAAAAGGGCCAGGTGAAAGCCTGGCCTTTTTTCGTAATTTACGGGACGCTCCATGCGCGTTCGTACCAAACATGCAACCGAAAGAAATCCCGCGATGAAACTCAGCAACCGTATCAGACGATGGAACCAGGCCATTCACAGGGACCTGGGGTACTTTTTCTCCGCGATGACCATCATTTACGCGATTTCCGGCATCGCCCTGAACCACATCAAGGAATGGGACCCGAATTATCACATCACGCACAGGGAAGTGCAGGTGCGGAGCGGCATCGAGCACGACGGCTTCGACCGCACCGCCGCGCTGACCATGCTCGAGGAATTCGGGGAGGAAGGGAACTACAAGAAACACTACTTTCCCGACGAGAGCACGCTGAAAATCTTCCTCGACGGGGGCTCCCTGACCGTCGATACGCCGAGCGGTTCGGGCATCCTTGAACACGCGCGTCGGCGCGCGGTGTTTTTCGAGGTGAACTACCTGCATTACAACACGCCCCGACAGCTGTGGACATGGTTCTCGGACATATTCGCCGGCGCGCTGGTGGTCCTTGCGATTTCCGGGCTGTTCATCCTCAAGGGAAGCAAGGGCATTACGGGACGCGGCGCATGGCTGACGGCCGCCGGTTTCCTGATTCCCGCAATCTTTCTCATCCTCTATCTCTAGGACGCTCATGGACGACGCAGACGTCATTCTCCGGACCTACGGACTCGGAAAGAACTTCGGCAAACGCACCGCGGTCGAACAGCTGGACATCGCCGTGCATCGCGGCGACATTTACGGTTTCCTCGGTCCGAACGGGGCGGGGAAAAGCACGACCATACGCATGATTCTTTCCCTCATCGTGCCGAGCACGGGTCGCCTCGAGCTTTTCGGGCGTGATGTCCGCGCCGATCGTTCGGTGCTCGCCCGTGTGGGAGGACTGGTGGAGCGTCCGGATTTCTACCTGTACCTGAGCGCCCGGAAAAACCTTGAAATCATATCCGCGCTGTACGGACGCGTCGACCATGTCCGCATCGAGGAGGTGCTGCGCATCGTCGGACTCGCGGACCGCGCGGACGACCGCGTCAAGGCATACTCGCACGGAATGAAGCAGCGCCTCGGCATCGCGCAGGCACTGCTTCCCGATCCCGAGCTGCTCATACTCGACGAACCGACCAACGGTCTTGATCCGCAGGGCATGAAAGAGGTGCGGGAGCTGATCCTGCGTCTCCGTGGCGAGCATGGGATGACGATCTTCCTTTCCTCTCACCTGCTGCATGAAATCGAGCAGGTGGCGACACGCATGTGCATTCTGCACAGGGGACGCCTGGTCGTGCAGGGCAGTGTGGGGGAGCTGCTCGGTCATGACCGCATCGCCGTGCGCATCAGCGCCGCACCAATGGAAAAAGCCGAGCGGCTGCTCGCGGACATGGACTGGGTGCACGAACTGGGCCGCCATGAAGAGCAGCTCAGCTGCGTAATCGCGGAGGAGGATCTCGCACGCACGAACGCCGCGCTCACCGGCAGCGGTGTGGCGGTGTCGGCGTTCGCTCCGCGCCGGTCGCTGGAGGATTACTTCCTCACTATCACAGAGCAACCCGAAGAGGAGGTGGCATCATGACAACGGTTCACCGTCATCGACTGCTCGCATCCATCGGCGTCGCTCTCGTCACGCTTATCGTCTACGTGCTGACGCTCGCGCCTTCGGTGGATTTCATCGATGCGGGAGAGCTTGCCGCGGTGGCGCACGGCTGGGGCATCGCGCATCCCACGGGCTACCCGCTGTTCACGCTCGTCGCCGGGATCTGGGCGCAGCTGCCGCTCGGGGACGGCATATACCGGCTGAACCTCCTTGCCGCGGTGCTCAGTGCAGGCGCCGCGGGCATCACCGTGCAGATGCTCTTCGTGCTGCTCGGCGTGCGCGCGAAGGCGAAACAGCGTACGGCCGGTAAGAAGAGGAAGAAGAACGCGGCAGTGTCGCGGGAATCAGAGCAGGAAAGGCAGCCTGACATGCTGCGGCTCGCGGCAGCCGTTGCAGGGGCGCTCGCACTCGGTCTCTCCGGCACATTCTGGCGTACCGCACTGTCGGTCGAAGTGTATTCCCTTCACGTGCTCATGCTTTCCCTGCTGCTATGGCGTGCGGCCGTGCTGTTCTTCGCAGCGGAAAACGGTGCCGGGGACTTTCGTCGCCGATTGCTCCTGCTCGCCGCAGTGCTCGGGCTTTCCTTCGCAAATCATATGAGCACGATTTTCCTGCTGCCCGGCTTCGGTGTGCTGCTTTTCTGGCGGCATGGCAGAAGGGAAGGCTTCTGGAGGGACGCGGCGTTCGCGCTCGCGGCGTTCGCGGCCGGACTCCTGCCGTATCTGTACCTGCCGCTGCGGGCGGCTGCAGATCCGTGGCTGAACTGGGGAGATCCCGTCACCTTTGACGCGCTGTACCGGCATGTTTCCGGTGCACAGTACAGTGTCTGGATGTTCTCGAGTTTCGACGCGTGGAAAGGGCAGTTCGGGTATGCGTTCACGGCTCTTGGACGGGACACGGTGTATGTCGGGCTCGCCGCCGCCGTGATCGGCATCGGAGCCGCATGGCGGCGCAGCACACAGCTGGGGGTTTTCCTTGTGCTCCTTTTCGGAACCTGTGTGATCTGGGCAGCGGGGTATGACATTCACGATATCGACACGTATTTCCTCCTCGGGTATTTCGTGGTGGCAGCGGGAACGGCGTTTTTCGTTGTCGAGCTGCCACGCTGGCTGGGGAAAAAACGTCCTGCCATGATTGTGGCGCTCGCCGCGACGGCCGTGATCGCGCTGCCGCTTCTGCTCAACGGCGCACGCGTCTCGCAGCGCGGGAATTACCTCGTCGAGGATTATACACACACCATGTTCGCCTCGCTGCAGGAAAACGCCCTGGTGTTTTCCTTCCAGTGGGACTACTGGGTGTCCGCATCCTACTATTACCAGCACGTCGAGGGACTGCGTCCGGATGTGATCGTGCTCGACAAGGAACTGTTCCGCCGTTCGTGGTATCTCGAGCAGATGCGCAACAACTTCCCGGAACTCACCGCGCTCGTCCCGGAAGAAATGGCGCGCTTTGAAAGTGAACTCGCAAAGTTCGAGGAGGGGCGGCCATACAATCCCACCGTGATCGAAGCCGCGTTCAACGGACTGATCAACGCGATGATCGACCGGAGTTACGGGAACCGTCCGGTGTATCTGACCATCGAGATGGAAAAGCAGTTCGGTCCCGGGTACGTGCGCGTACCCGAGGGGCTGGCGTTCCGGCTCTACCGCGCGGAGGATGTCCCATCTGCGGACGCGCTGTTTTTCCCGGAACTGCGATACCGTCCGTTCGAGAGCGAGGAACGTCTCGTGCCCGCGATCAAGGACATGTACGCCAACATGCTCAGCAACCGCGGCATATACCTGCACAATGCGGGATTGTTCGAAAAGGCGGGAGAAATGTTCGACCGCGCACTGGAAATCGTCCCGGGCAGTGCGCCGATCATCAGCTGGAAACAGCGCAACGCCGACGCGGCTGCGACGGCGTTGCAGTAACATTCAGGAAAGGACGGAAGGGCGGAGATTATTACTCGGTTTTTTTCCCGCTGATCGGATCAACGAGAAAGCTGGCGACAGCGCGTTCAGTCGTGTCAAAGGTCTTGAAGACTTTGATCAGCTGTGTGATCATGAAAAGGCTCTTGATCTTCTCGGTCACGTTGGCGAGACGCATGTCGCCGCCGCCGTTGTTGACCGTTGCGAGCGCGGAAATCAGCGCGCCGAGACCGGAACTGTTGAGCCACTTGATCTTTGATACGTCGAGGACAATTTTCAGAAAGCCGTCCCGCACAAGATCCTTGATCTTGTCGCGGAACTCGGAGGTCTCCGGTTCGCCCATCAGGTTCCCCCGAAGGGAGAGCACTACGACATCTCCTTCGATTTGTTCTTTTATCTGCATTGCCTGCCTCGTATGGTGATTGAAAGATCTACTGTTTCGTATCTCGCTTTTCCTGCACGAGATGGGCGAACTCGCAGTTCCCCTGCCAGGTGCAGCTGCCGCAGTTTGTTTCCACGCGTGCGACATGATGAAAGCAGCGCGGACAGCGATCCGTCATCGGATTGCTGATAATGAATCCGCATTGCGGGCAGTGCCTGCGTTCGTCGCGCAGGGTCTCCTCATGCGAGCGCTCTGACTGCGCACTCATACTGCTTCGCTGCTTTCTCCGGCTTCGAGAGCATTGGTGATGCGGCGTGCGGCCTCTGCGTCATCGACAAGCATGCGGGCCTGGGCGACATGAATTGCTTCATCCACGCTGGGGAGTTCACCCTTGAGGAAGAGAAACACATGATATCCGAGGCGGTTCCGGTCATTGACCTCGACGACCGGGATGTCTTCCACCGCTCGGTAGGCGCGCCGCTCGAGACTGTCGTCGGGCCATTGCTTGATCCCTGTGGGCATTCCATGCTCCTTTCAAATATCGGATTCTGTCGCAGCTTCGCTGAAATCCTTAAATCCATGTCAATATGGTAGTTTTCGTGCACTTTGTCAAAGCACGGAACGCTGTTTTCACCCGGGGCCGGTCGTGCGTCCCGAAGGCCGAGGAGCCGGACGAAGGGACTCAGAAGACGTATCCCGCGCCAAGAAGCAGCGGGAGGCCGTACCCGTACATCCATGCCGCACCCACGCGCCAGAAGAAGCCCCGTCCCCGCGGCATCGACCGGTACCCCACGCTGAGTGCCGGGTACACACGAGTTGCGAGCGGCAGCCTTTCTTCCTCGAAGAGGAAAGAGAAGTTCGCATGCATCACGGAGACACCGAAGCCGGCTTCGAACTTGTGGAAGCCGCGTGTCATGAAATTGACCATCGCGGTGCCGCCGGTCGCTTCAACGTCCGCGATGATGATGGTCGCATACGCGGATCCCACGCCGAGACGGAAGCTCAGGTGATCGGAGGTGATCAGCTCGTAATGCACGGACGTACTTCCGTAAAACACCATGCCCGCGTATTCAACTCCAATGGCATGCCGCGTACCGCGCTGCGCCATGGCATTCCCGCTGAAGAGGACGATGCCGATCAGCAGGAACGCGGTGATACCGGCCGTCCGCACTGGGGGACGCGCGTGATCTCCGTCCCCGAACCTCGCCGGTCTTTCCATGCTGCGGCTCCGGTCTGCTGAAAAAAAAGCGGGGCCGTGTTTCCGGCCCCGGTGCACCTGTCGCGGTTTATTTTTTACGCGTGGTTTTCCGTGCGGCTGGCTTCTTCGCAGCCGCTTTCTTCGCTGCGGGTTTTTTCTTCGCCGCCGGCTTCTTTTTCGCTGCGGGTTTTTTCTTCGCCCCGCCTTCTTCTTCCATGATGCCGAGGGCGTCGACGGCCCGGAGTCCGCCTGACATGGCACGAATTTCGTCGTCGGTTTCATCGGCGACGAAGGCGACGGTGGCGATGGTTGTGCGCAGTTCATTGGGGTCGAGGTTCGCACCCGCGATACTGTGGCTGAAGACGATGGTGTCGTCGAAGAGGAGGCCGTAGGCCCCGATCGGGTATGTCGCGTTGCGCCGCATGAGCATGCCGAGAATTTTCGGACCGATTTTCGCGCCCTGCACGACGTAGGAGAGCGCCTCGACGATGCAGTCATTCTTATGCAGCGGCTTGACCGAGAGGTGCACGGTGGCGGAACCGCGGCGAATCACGAAGGACTGCTCGACTTCCTCCACCA
>CAJXSA010000141.1 GCA_913060595.1 uncultured Ignavibacteria bacterium | reverse complement strand
CCCATCGAGTATTTCTTCATGGGCGGCAACGGACTGCAGTATCAGACCATGCCGCTCCGCGGCTACGAAGACCGCAGCATCGGTCCCCGCGTCCAGGGCCTGATCACCGGCGGAACGCTGTACGCGCATTACGTGGCGGAGCTGCGTTTCGCGCTCACGCTCAATCCCATGCCGCTGTACGTGCTCGGCTTCGCCGAAGCGGGCAATGTCTGGCTCGACGAACGCTTCCTCGATCCCTTTGACATGAAGCGCAGCGCCGGTTTCGGTGCGCGCCTGCTCATTCAGGGCGTCGGACTGATTGGTTTTGACTACGGGTATGGGTTCGACGATGTCGAACCGCTGGACGGAGAGGCCGACGGCTGGCACTTCCATTTCCAATTCGGACGCGGTTTTTAATATATTTGCGCTTTACCGCAACGCTATTTCGATCAATTTTATAATGCAGAGGTCATTGTGAAACGCATGCAAATTATCCTGACGGCGGCCCTCCTGGTTGTACTCGGCATGTCGGCCGGCGCCCAGAATCTCAAACTCGGTTACGTGGACTCCCAGAAGATCTTCGAAGGACTGCCGGAAGCCCAGGAAGCGCAGAAAGTGCTCGACGCCCAGCTGGCCGTGTGGCAGGACAGCCTGGAGACCATGAGCCGCAACTTCCAGACCGAGGTGGAAACCTATCAGGCGCAGCAGGGCATGATGGCCGAAGCCAAAAAGGAAGAGACGCTGCAGCGTCTGACTCGCATGGAGCAGGAAATCCGTGAGTACCGCAACAGGAAATTCGGCCAGACCGGCGAAGCCGCGCAGATGCGTCAGTCCGTGCTCGGTCCCCTGCAGGAAAAAGTGCTCAAGGCCATTCAGGCCGTTGCCAAGGATGAAGGTCTCTCCTTCGTGTTCGACAAGATCGAGGACGCGACTATCGTGCTGTACGCGCAGGAGAAATACGACTATACGTTCAAAGTGCTGGACATGCTGAAACGAGGCTCCAAGTAATTCGTTGTATCAGTGAGGAGACCCATGAACAGGTATATGCTCTTTCTCGCAATTCTGCTGCTTGGCATCACAGGCACCGCGCCTCTTTCGGCGCAGCAGAACATTGCCTATGTGGATATCGCCGCCATCATGAAGGAACTGCCGGAAGCCCAGGAAGCGCAGCGCATGCTCGACGCCCTGGTCGACAAGTGGCAGAAGGAACTTCGCGACATGGAGGACGAGTGGCAGGCCAAGTTCAACGACTATGACAAGCGCAAACTGATTCTCACCGAACAGGGCCGCGCACGCGCCGAGAAGGATTTACAGGAACTGGATGCGCGCATCATGGATTTCCGTGATCAGAAGTTCGGACAGGACGGCGCGCTCTTCCAGGAAGAAGACAGGCTCATGCGGCCGATACAGGACCTGGTGTTCGACCAGGTGAAAGGTCTTGCCGTGGAACTCGGCTATGACTACGTGGTCGACAAGAGCGGCGGCGTAATGATTATCTACGCGAATCCCGATCATGACCTGACACTGCAGTCCATCGAACGCATCAAAAGCTATCTTCCCGCACGCGAGGCGCCTGGCGCAACGACGCAGGGCGGCGGCGTGGGCGGCGGCGGAACGGGCGGCGGCCAGACAGGCACACGACCCCCGACATCGCCTCCTCCCGACGACCGTCGTGCCGGCCAGGACGGCAGCGTTCCGCCTGACGCCGACCGGCCCCGCTGACAGCAGAGGAATCCCGTGTCCCTTACACTGCAGGAAATCGCCCGGCTGCTTGCTGCGGATCCCGAAGGGGATCCGCAGCTTGCGCTGCACGGCATCGCCCCGATCGAAGAGGCCGCGGAGGGACAGCTCACCTTTCTCGCCAACAAGAAATACACACGCTTTCTCGCGACGACACAGGCCTCCGCCGTGATCATGGGGAAGGACATTGCGGTCGGCCGGGACGATCTCGCCGTGCTGCGCATGGACGATCCCTATCTCGGTTTCGTATCCGCACTGCGCCTGTTCCATCCGCCCACGCGCTACGACCTCCCCGGTGTGCACCCGGCGAGCACGGTCGATGACACGGCCCGGCTGGGCGACGACGTCACCGTCTGTGCCAACGCGGTGATCGGCCGCAATGTGCACGTCGGACGCGGCAGCGTCATCGCCGAAGGTGTGGTGCTGCGTGATGACGCCGTGGTCGGCGAGGACTGCCTGCTTTACCCCAACGTGACCGTCCTCGACCGCTGCCGTATCGGCAGCCGCGTCATCATTCATGTGGGCAGCACCGTCGGAAGCGATGGTTTCGGTTTCGCTCCGCATGAGGATCGCTATGAGAAAATTCCACAGGTGGGATTCGTCATCATCGAGGACGACGTGGAAATCGGCGCCAACTGTACCATCGATCGCGGAACGCTGGGTCCCACGATTCTGCGCCGCGGCGCAAAGCTCGACAACCTCATCCAGATCGCGCACAACGTCGAAGTGGGTGAAAATTCTGTGATCGCCGCGCAGGCGGGAATTTCCGGGAGCACGGTGCTCGGACGCAATGTCATCATCGCGGGACAGGCGGGACTTGTCGGGCATATCGAAATCGGTGAACGCGTCACCGTGGGTGCGCAGGCCGGAGTGTCCAAGGACCTCGCCGGCGAAGGAAAAATGTTCCGGGGCTCGCCCGCGCGTGAGATTCGCGAGGAACTTCGGCTGGAAGCCGCCATGCGCCATCTGCCGGAGCTGATCAAAACCGTGCGCCGGCAGGAAGCACGCATCGCCGAACTGGAAGCCGCCCTCGAGCACGAAGAAGGTTCCGGCCGCTGACCGCGGTGTCTATTGTTATGAGAAAGCGAATGTTCCATTCGCTTTTTTTATGTACACGCATTCGAGAGGAGATCCATGGCATCCATCCGCAACCTGACTGTCTTCATCACCGGTGCCAGTTCCGGCATCGGTGCGTCCTGCGCCCGCGCCTTCGCCGCAGAGGGGGCGCACCTTCTTCTCTGCGCCCGGCGCACCGAGCGCCTCTCTGCGCTCGCGGCGGAACTGCGCGAACAGCATGATGTCAAGGTGCATGCCTTCGCCCTCGACGTCCGTGACCATGGCGCCGTCACCTCCGCCCTGGCGCAGCTGCCCGCGGAATGGCAGAATGTGGATATCCTCGTCAACAACGCCGGTCTCGCGCGCGGACTCGACAAGCTGCATGAAGGAGACGTGCAGGACTGGAATGAAATGATTGATACGAATGTGAAGGGACTGCTGTTCGTCAGCCGGACGGTGATCCCGGGAATGGTGGAGCGGAAACGGGGGCATATCATCAATATCGGATCCATCGCCGGGCTCGATCCCTATCCCAAAGGCGCCGTGTACAATGCGACGAAGTTCGCTGTCGACGCCATCACGCGCGCGCTGCGCATGGACCTCGTCGACACGCCGCTGCGCGTTTCCTCGGTAGATCCCGGTCTCGTCGAGACCGAGTTCAGCGTCGTGCGTTTCCACGGCGACCGCGATCGCGCCGACAGCGTGTACCGGGACATCGAGGTGTGCACGCCGGACGACATCGCCGAGGCTGTCGTGTTCTGCGCGTCGCGTCCCCCGCATGTCAGCATCAACCAGGTGGTCATCATGCCCACCGCGCAGGCCTCTTCAATCGTCAAGCATATCGGTCCGCTCGAATAGCACGTCAGCCATTCTCATCGGGACGCGAGCAGCCCATGAAGGAACACCGACTTTATCTGTCGGCGCACCGTCGGAAGCGGGAACTGCCGGGGCGCGCGGGCCCACTGATGCAGCAGCTGTCGCGCAGCTCCGAAGACGAGATTGGTGAACATGCGCGCATCGATATCACTGCGGAACTCGCCGCTGCGCATCCCCTCCCGCACCACGCGCTCGCCCAGTTGCAGGAAATCGACATAGTACTGCATGAAGCGTCCGGATTCCTGGCGCAGGAGCTGATGCTGCTCATTGACGAAAAGAAGCGCAAGCGACGGATCCCGGCCGAACTGATCGAATATGCGGTCGATGATTTCCTCGACCTTTTCGTGCGCCGTCAAATCCCTTCGATGCGCCACCTCGTCGAAGGCCGCATGCAGTTCCTTCCAGAGCGCATCGAAGAGATGATGCAGAATACTTTCCTTGTTCTTGAAATAGAGATACACACTCCCCGTCGCGACTCCCGCCTCCCTGGCGATGCGTGTGATTTTCGCCCCGTGAAATCCGTCACGGGCGAAGACCCGTATGGCCGCTGCCGCGATGCGCTTGTCCTTATCGCCTGATTTCTGTCTCATTCCTTATAACTGAATTGTGATTCAGTCCCAGTATACTTTCCTCAAAGGGATGAAGCAAGTCGAAGAGGCGTGAACGCGTTTCAGAAATAGTACAGGTATTTGACCTTGAGAACGGCGGCCTGGTCGACCACGTGCATGCGCGCGGGACGCAACAGGCCGTCGCCGTCGAATTCCTCGCTGCGATCGCGCACGTCGTTGATGGCGAAATACACCCAGCTCTTGGGCAGGAAGTTCCAGGAGACGAGGAAACCGGCGATGATCTGCTCCATGCGGTCGGAGGAGCGCACGAAAACGTTGTCGACGTAGAGGCGGAAGCTCAGGTCGTTGACGGGAGTGACGGTGACTGCGGGACGCGCATTCCAGGTCATGTCCTCAATGCCGCCGTCGGGATTCCCTTCCGCCCACTGGCCCGCACGCAGTGTGAAGTACAGAGTGTTCGATACATGCAAACCGAAGGAACACTCCAGCCAGTGGTAGAACGCGAGCCAGTCGCGATCGAAATTATATGCGCGCGCGTAGCCACCCCACAGGTTGGCTTCCCATGTGGGGTTTGTATGAAACCATGAAGAGAAAGTCAGTTCGTAGGATGCGAATTCCTCACTTTCTTCTTTGATGGGACCGAAGGACAGGTTGATCTCCCCTCCCCAGTTTGCGCGGAACTGCATGTTGTACCCCAGGAGCCCGATGACATCGGTGTAAAGGTCCGCGTGTTCATAACGCATGCCGCCGCCGGCATAAAACAGTATCTGTGTAATGCTCCCCTCGGTGAAGTACCAGCGGGGACCGGTGAAGCCGAGGAACTCTGCTGTCCCCTGCCAGGGAACATATCCCACATCATCGATGTCGAAGTCTGTGCCGATCGCGCGACCACGCAGCGCGCTGAGCCACCCCTCCGAGGGGTTGGTGAAGCCGAAGGATGCCGCGTAGTCCCCGTCACCGTCGCGGAAGGAGCGTGCGAACTGGTAGGCGAGCTGCCAGTTCGATCCGCGCACGGCGCCGTCGATATCGATGACACCGTTGTTCGCATGCTCCGACCACTTGCCGACGAACAGCACGCCGATATCGGAGTTTTCGAACAGACGCCGCTTCAGACGGCCGGACGCAAAGGTGGCGCGCGGCTCCTCGCGTGACACATCATCATCTGTGTATGCGACGCTGCCGGTCATCGCGGTAAATCCCCCGTATTCCCATGATCCGCTGCGACCGAAAGCTTTTGCCCCGTAGTGCAGCGGCACCTCCTGTCCGTCGGGGAGCTTGCGGCCGATACGGCGCGAGTAAAACAGTTCGAGCGGAGTATAGAATCCCATGTTGCGCTGCTTGCCCGAGGCCATGAATATCTCCTTGCCCTCGGTGAAGAACGGACGACGTTCATCGAAATAGCTTTCATAGCGGCTGATGTTGAAATCGAAGGGATCCGCCTCGATCTGCGCGAAGTCCGGGTTGCCGGTCAGCTGCAGCGTCAGGCGCGGCGAGGGATTGTAGAAGAGATCGATGCCGGCATCCGGGGACACGTCATACACGCCTTCGCGCACATAGTCTGCCTGCGCGATGGCCACCGGATATATCTCGAGATTCAGTCCGCGCACGGTGGGATTGTATTCGGTGAATTCCAGGCGGCCGAATTTTGAGATGCGCTGTCCGGCCGCTTCGTCGTAGCGGTTCCAGTACAGGTCCTCTGTCTTCGCGGCCGACCAGCGATCAAAGTCAAGGCCCCAGGCTTCGAGGCTTTGGTCATACTGTATCGACCGGTACGGGATTTCCATTTCCACGACATAGCCCCAGTCCTCGACCCGCGCATCGGCGAACCACACGCCGTCCCAGCTGTAATCGCGATTGCGTCCGTCGTCGAGCAGGCGCGCGTCCGAGCGCACGCCGCCTGCGGTGACCGCGAACTTGTACGCGCTTTTCCGGTCCCCGAAGGTATCGAGCATGATGGAAACGAAATCGCCGCCGGTGTTGTCGAGATACCCGGTGTACGCTTCGATTTCCCCGCGCGGCGCGTAGGCGATGATCAGGCAGTACAGCGCGTGCTCGGTGGTCAGCACCTTCGCAACGGTCCGGTGACTCGGAACGGCACCGTAAAATGGCGACTGCTGTATGAAGTCCGCCACGGAGTCCGCCCGCGCCCACGCCGCCTCGATGCGGCCGTCCACTTCGATGGGGACATCCGTTTTCCGGAGCTCCAGCGCTTTCTGCTGTGCGGGCAGCGTCACCGGGAGAAGGAGCAGGAGAAGCAGAGTCAATTGCGTGGAAATGACGATGAGGTTGCGCATGTGTCGCCTTGCAGCTGATTGTCACGGACGTTGGCGGAAACGTTGAACGATGGCTACGTCAGTCTACGAATGGACGACGGCAAGGTTGCAGGATAAGAGGGGCGGGATATCTGTTACCGGAGTGACGTGATGGCGATTACTCGGCAGCGGGTCGCGCGCCGGCGGGAGCACCGTATCCCGGGGGGAGCTGATCGATGCGCCGGACATGGAAGCCAGTGGAATCCGGGAATATGGTGGACGACGGTGAGGCCGCGCTGTCCTCCTCTTCCGGCCATGGAGGCAGTCCGCAGGTGGATGCGCTCATCCATGTCATCTCCGCGCGCGAGAAAAGGTGCTGCAAAGAATCGGGGCAGGGGTGCAGCAGGGAGTCGACGAGCGTGGTGTCGACGCGCACGCCGCCGAAAAGTGTCGCGTAATCACCGTCGGCCAGATACCAGAGACGGCGGAGGAACACCCCGTCGCCGGTGACGAGGTCGCAGTACACGAACTCCGGTTTCTCCGCGTGCCAGAGATAATGGTGTTCGAGCGTGGTGTCGTTGTGCCAGGACCAGGCACGGAGCGGGATAACGAAGCTGCCGCCTTTCCGCAGGTCACGAATCCAGCCGCCGATGGGATGAAAGATGTGGCCTCCGTGGCCGAGATACACGGTGACGCGGTCATAGGCGACGGCGTCGTCGAGCGTCAGATACATCGAATCCTGCGCGATGCGCATGCCGGGTTCATGCGGGACACGCATGTCGGTGCAGGCGGTCACGAGAAGGACGAATCCGAGGAGGAAGGCCGTCGTGATCGCTGATCGTACTTTGCATCCAAAACGACACATGTAATAATCTCCTCTTTTCATGACAGCGTCTCGATCATTGGTGCGTGTGCATCGAAGCGCAGCATTGCAGCCGCATGCGCTTGGTCCCGGTTCAGCGCAGCAACAGGGGCCGCATGAGAGAAAACGTTCCTCCGGTGCTTTCACTGCCAGAGGCATGAACGAAGTACAGTCCGGTTTCGAGATCCGTCAAAACGAGCGGGACCGTGGCGTGTCCGGTCGCGTCCGGGGAAGCCGCATGCGTGAGACGGAGCCGCCCGAGAACATCGTAGACGCACAGCGTCGCACGCGTGCCCGCGGGGAGACGGAGTCCGCAGCGCACAGAGTGTTCCGTCGGATTCGGGTACAGATCCATGCTGAGGACGGACTCCGGGAGGGACGGCGCACTATTCGGCTCCCGGTAGGGACGCAGCGCGAGGTGATCGAACCACGCTTCGCCGGTGTGGCGTCGAAACAGGGCGTACAGATTCACCGTGGCGACGGGTTTCTCCGGGACGATGATGAAGGAGGAGTATTCCCAGTCATGCGACCCGGTCGCAAAACGCGCGACACGACCGTAGAGCGGTGTCCCGTCAGTGTACGTGACGTCCGCGTAAAGCGCGTAATTGTTGTCCGGGTCGCCACTCACACCGACGCACTTTGACCAGCCGGAAAGCGCGAGTGCTTCGGGGACGGACTGATTGATTTCCACGCGCATCGACACGCCGCGGAAGTCCGTCAGACTATCGTTGCGCACGTGAATGGAACGCCTGCCGCTCTGTGCGTGCAGCCCCGTCGTGTCGTAGTCGAAGCCTTTGACATAGCTGTGCCAGAAGTCCGGCACGCCGTCGTCATTGTTGTCGATCTCGAAACTGTAATTCACAAGCAGATTGCCGGGATCGCCGCTGCCGACACGCACAGTGGCTTCTCCGACCGTGAACAGCCCCGTGGCTGCGTACACGGTGATTGGCAGAGCGGCACTGTCAGGCGGAGAGCCAACCGGGACGCGGAAGCTGCCCTCGTACCAGCACGGCGCCGCCGGGGCGTCAGGATGCGTGGTGGTCAGCGCGAGTTCGCGTGGACCGCCGATGGCCCCTGCATCTACAAGCACATGGAGTGGGAGCGAAGGGTCGCTGCGTAGCGGCGCGGGAGAGGGATCGTGCGCGAGAATGGCAATGCGACACATCGTGCTGTCGTCCGCGGGAAGGACGGAAGGCTGGACATGCACGGAATCAATGACCGGAGTGGAAAGCCGGGCGCCGGCCGGAATGTTCATATAAATCCGGGCACTGCCTGAAGCAAGGGTGTCGCTCAGCTGCACGCAGGAGAGGTGACCATCATTCACGGTTATGCCGCCGGAGAGCTGCACGGCAGGACGTCCGTCCGCATGAGGATAGACTGCCGATGCGTCGCCTGCGTTCACGACGACGGTTCCGCGGGCGTACTCGCGCCAGTACAGCTGCCCGCCGTCGACGTCATGCGCGAGTTCGTCCACATCCAGATGCACGACGTCCTGCGGGCTGCCGAGAGGGATGTCGAACTCTGGGTAGTGCGCAAACTCCTGGTAGTCGGTCGCGTTGGCGTACATCGAGAGTGTGTCGGCGACGAGCAGGTAGCTGGCGATGGCGTAGAGGCGTCCCTGCGGGTCGTCGTGCGGTGCGCCGCCGAGCGCCATCCAGGTTTTTCCTGCGCGTCCGGCAGCAAGTCCGCGATTGCACATGCGGCGCCATTGCGCACCGCGCACGAGGCCGGACCAGTGCGTATACGCGAAACCTTCTGTCATGCCGCCTTCGGTGTAGTGCAGCAGACTGTCAGCAGTTTCGGCATGAAGTCCATTAAAATAGGCCGGACGCGGAGCAATGGCGGTTTGTATGCTGTCGAGCA
>CAJXSA010000140.1 GCA_913060595.1 uncultured Ignavibacteria bacterium | reverse complement strand
GCCCGTGCTGGTGAAAATCGCGCCCGGGGCCGATCCGCCGCCGGGATGGACGCTCGCGACAGTCGCCGTCGGATCCGGCTGTCCCGAACAGCTGCTTTCCCGCAACTGCGGCCTTCCCGCGGTGGTCGCGCTGCACGCGGATAACGGCGCGAGATGGATCCCCGTCCGGCATGCTCCCGTGCATGCCGGCGAGCCGCGGTTTCTCATCGAACCGCATCCCGCGATCATACGCACCGGACGCGTGGCGGACTATCTGCGCGCGCACGGTGCAGAGCCGCTCGATCCCCACATCGCCTACGGATGGAGTTCCTCGCCCCCTCCCGCATCGGTGTGGCACCGGGGCTTTCGCCTGCTCCGCGTCGAGACGTTCAACCGGAAGCGGCTCCGGCGCATCGCCGCGGAACTCGATTTCGGTCCCGCGACGGAAATCAAGAAACGCGGCTTCCCGGAGACACCCGAACAGATACGTGGGAAGCTGCGCCTCAGGGGCGGCCGCTCCGGGGTCATTTTCATCACCCGCCGCGGCGAAGGACATCTCATGATGTTCGCCGAGCGCCTGCCTGCGGAATAAAAAAAGCAGCGACGGAATGCACTCCGCCGCTGCGCCGACTCATCGAGATATTTCCGGATTTCGGCAAATATCTGCCGCCTGTCCGGTGATTACTTCGCCTTCAAGGCCGCATATTCCTCGAGAAAATGCATGGTTGTCACCAGTCCGTTCTTGAACTGGGAAATATCCATCTTTTCATTGGGAGCATGCAGATTGTCGTCGGGAAGGCCAAAACCGAGGAGGATCGCCTCGACGCCGAGCAGATGCTGGAAATCCGCGACCACGGGGATCGAACCGCCTTCACGGGTGAAGAAGGGATCCTTCTTGTACACTTTCTTGATGGCGCGCGAAGCGGCTTTCATTCCGTCGGCATCAATCGGGGTCAGTGCCGCGTAGCCGTTGTTCTCATACAGCTTCACATCCACTTTCACCGTGTCCGGTGCGATGTCCTTGATGTAATCCTTGAACAGCTTCGCGATTTTGTCAGGATCCTGGTTGGCGACAAGGCGCATGGAGACCTTCGCATGCGCCGAGGCCGGGAGCACGGTTTTGACACCCTGTCCTGTATGACCTCCCCAGATGCCGTTGATTTCGAAAGTGGGACGCGCACCGGTGCGCTCCACGGTCGAGTAGCCTTTTTCACCGAAGGTGCTGACTGCACCGATGGATTTGGCGTACATCATGTCGTCATGCGGCATTTTCGCCAGCTCGCTGCGCTCTTTCTTGCTCAGGGGCACGACATCGTCGTAGAATCCGGGAATCTTGATCTTGCTGCTTTTCGGGTCCTTGCACTTGACCAGCAGTTCAGCGAGAACCTGCGCGGGGTTGGCGACGCCGCCGCCGTAGGTGCCGCTGTGCTGGTCGCCGCTCATCGAGGTCACCGAAAGCTCGAGGTAGGTCAGTCCGCGCAGCCCGTAGGTGATGCTCGGCTTGGTCTTCCCCTGCATGTTCGTGTCGGAAATCAGGATGGTGTCACAGGTCAGCAGCTTGCGATGCTTCTTTATGAAGTCGACCAGGTTGATGCTGCCGACCTCTTCCTCACCCTCAACGATGACTTTGATGTTGACCGGTAACTTCTTCTGCGTCTTGAGGTAAGCCTCGATCACCTTGAAGTGAATGAACACCTGTCCCTTGTCGTCTGCCGTACCGCGGGCAAACATCTTTCCGCCCTTGATGGTCATGGTGAACGGCTCTGTCTTCCACTTCTCCAGGGGTTCGACCGGCTGCACATCGTAATGTCCGTACACCAGCACGGTCGGCGCGCCCTTCGCGCCCAGCCACTCACCGTAGACCACCGGGTTGCCCTTGGTGGGATACTGCTTGACGTTTTTCAGGCCTGCCGCCTTCAGCTGCTTTTCTGTGAACTTCGCGGCCTTCGCCATGTCCTTGCGACGGTCCGCATGGGCACTTATGCTCGGAATCTTGATGTACTCCGCCAGTTCCTCCATGTAACGATCATGGTTCGCTTTGAAATAATCCACAAGCTCTTTCATCACTATATCTCCTGCTGGTGCACGAAATTGGGCGAATTTCACGTGAATTGAGGAATATAACAAAAAAACCATCACACAGAAGAGAATTTCGCCGCAATTGTGTCATTTCACACGCGTTGCCCGCGCACGGTGGCTTTTATCATTCCATCCTCCCGTTCTTTACATTGCATTCATGGTATTATTCTCGACCACCGGACTGAGCAAGACCTTTCACGAGCAGCCCCTGTTCACGGACGTGGCCTTTGGCATGGAGGAAGGCGAACGCGTCGGCATTATCGGACGCAACGGCGTGGGCAAAACAACGCTGCTGCGCATCATCGCCGGCAGCGAAGACGCGGACGGAGGCGAGGTCGCCTTCAACAGCAAGGCGACCTTCGAATATCTCGAGCAGATGCCGACGTTCACACGTGAACAGACAGTGCTCGACGCCGTGCTGGATGGCCGGCGTGAGGTCCGCGACCTGCTTGACCGCCACGCGGCGCTCTGCGCACGCGTCGCGCATTCGCATGACAGCAACCTGCAGCATGAACTCGATGCCGTCACCGCGGAGATCGAGCACACGAACGGATGGACACTTGATACCGATGCCCGCATCATGCTGCAGAAGCTCGGTGTGCATACGTTTGATGCGGATGTCCGACGCCTTTCCGGAGGCCAGCGAAAACGCGTGGCGCTCGCGCGTGCACTGCTGCGCGACCCCGACCTGCTCATACTCGACGAACCCACCAATCACCTGGACGCAGATTCGGTGCAGTGGCTTCAGGACCGTCTCCAGCAGTCTCCCCGCGCCCTGCTTCTCATCACGCATGACCGCTACTTCCTCGATGCCGTGGTGAACCGCATTGTGGAAATGGATCAGCAGCAGCTGATCAGCTTCCCGGGCAATTACGAAATGTACCTCGAACGGCGCGAAGCCATGATCAGCGCGCAGGAAGCGGAGTCGGAACGCACACGCGCGAAGCTGCGGCAGGAGCGGGCATGGCTGCAGCGCGGGGCGCGTGCCCGGCGCACGAAGCAGAAAAGCCGGGTGGACTGGATCGCAAAAATGGAGGCGGCTCCCAGACCGGTGGAGGAAAAGCGCATCAAAATCGAGGTCGGCAACAGTTTCCTCGGCAGCAAAATCATCGATGCCGTAAATATCGGCAAGAGTGTCGGCGGGAAGCGGCTTTTCGAGCATTTCACATACCGCGCGACGGCAGGTGACCGCATTGGCATCATAGGACCGAATGGCTGCGGGAAGTCCACTTTGCTCAATGTCCTGTGCGGGAACGTCGAACCGGACAGCGGCTCGGTGAAAATCGGCAGCTCCGTGCGCATCGGCTATTTCCGACAGGAAAACACGGATTTCGATCCGAGCAAAAGCGTGGTGGCCACACTGCGCGAGGTGGCGGAATACATCGACACGGGCGTGGGTCGCGACCGCTACCTCTCCGCGACCGACATGCTGAAAAAATTCCACTTTCCGCATAAAAAACAGGGAGCCCTTGTCGGCACGCTCTCCGGCGGTGAACGCCGCCGTCTCGCTTTGCTCATCGTGCTGATGAACAATCCCAACGTGCTCTTTCTCGACGAGCCCACAAACGACTTCGACCTGCAGACCATGGCGGCGCTCGAAGAATATCTTGTGCACTTCCTCGGTTTCCTCGTCATCGTCTCTCACGATCGCATGTTTCTCGACCGCACCGTGGAGTACATCTACTCCTTCGACGGCGAGGGACATATCAGGCAGTACCCGGGGAATTATTCCGCCTATCTCGAGCGGCGGGAAGCCGACGAGCAGCGACGGGCGGAAGAGAACAGCGAGGAGAAACGGAAACAGACCTCGAAAACGGTGCCCGTGGAGCGCGTGATCAAAAATCCCAAGAAGCTCACCTGGAAAGAGGAGCGGGAATATGAAAAGCTCGAGGGAGACATCGAAGCGCTGGAAACGGAAAAAGAACATCTCACCGGGGAAATGCACGGCGACGCGGCCGAGGATTATGCGCGACTTGCGGAAATCGGTGAGCGCATACGGGTAATCGATGCGCGCATCTCGCAGCTCTCCGACCGCTGGCTCGAACTCGCCGCCCGTCTGGAAGGATAAAAGAAGGCGGCTCCACCCGGGGGGCGGAGCCGCTGTATGCTGAAGGCGTGAAGCTGTCGTCTTTCAGCCGGGAAGCTCCCGCGACCTACTGACCCATGCCCTGGGCTTCGCGCGCCATGCGCTCGATCTCCGCGAAGACCTCCTTGCATGCGGGATCGTCCTTGTACCGCTGAATGATGCCCATGTATGCGCGCATGATGTACTCCGTGCGGCGCATCAGCTCCGGATCGCTCATGTAGCTGTCGAGCACGCGCTGGAATTCCGGCGTGGCCTGGTAATTCGGATCGAGCGTGCCGGCGAACTCGGCGTCGAGGCGCTGCATCTGCCGGGCGAAGTCCTCCTGCAGCGTGATGTATTTTCGCAGTGCCGCCGCGGCATCACTGCCCTTTTCGATACTGTTCGCATTATCGGCCCATTTCTCGAGGGCATCGTAGTAGGGAATCTGTATGCCCACGGTTTTCTTGAAAATCTGCCTCTCAACACCGCTGAGCTTGCTCATGTCCGGAAGCCTGTCGTCGGAAATGTCCTCGGCCGGAGCGATGGCGTCCTCTGAGGGGGCGGGCGCGGACTGATCCTCGGCAAGCGGCATGCGCACGACCGGGGATTCCTGCTGGCCGGCACTTTCTTCCTGTGCCTGTTTGTCGCCGCCACAGGCGGTCAGGAGAATCGCGGCAAGTAATAGGGAAAATGCTTTGTTCACGTCGTCCTCTTCTGAGTGAAAGGATAATCCTTCAAAGTACGCTTCCCCCGCGCAACAGGCAACGCGAAATTGTATCCCCGTGACGCGATGCACAGGCGGCCATGAAGCATGCGCATGAAAACGAGTAAATCCCGCAGGAAGCGGGATTTACTCAGAAGGCTCCCAGCAAACTGCGGGAAGCGGCTGCGACTAGGAGTCGCCCGGCGTGAGCCTCTCGATTTTCTCCGTGGCTTTCTGCAGTTCCTCTTTCTTGAAATTGCTGAGGATGTTCACCCCCGTCGCGTTTTCAATGATCTCATTCAGGTTGATGACCGCACCGGGGAGCTGTCCCATGAGGCCGCCGACGGTCTTGCCGCTGCCGCTGT
This sequence comes from uncultured Ignavibacteria bacterium, assembly GCA_913060595.1. Lineage (GTDB taxonomy): Bacteria > Bacteroidota > Ignavibacteria > SZUA-365 > SZUA-365 > BM516. The sequence continues at coordinate 4,108 of CAJXSA010000140.1, read as the reverse complement.
CGACGACGGAAATCTTGTCGATGTTGAGTTTGCCGACGGTGCCGACCAGCTGGTTGATGATATCCGGCAGCATGTTGAGTATGAAGACCTTCTCACCGTCGCCCTCCGCGGTCTTATACGCGGAGATCATCTGGTTGAGAATGTTCACGTTCGCCAGGCCGTTCTCGATGATCTTGGCGGCGTCGCCCTTGGCCTCGAGCTCCATGGCCTCCTTCTTCGCGCGGGCAGGTTCGATGACGTCCGCCGACAGGCGCTTCTTCTGCAGTTCGATGCGTTCGGCCTCCACTTCCTGCTCGTAGATGACGCGGGCCTTCTCGCCGGCCACTTCCGCTTCCTTCTCCTTGATGATGGCTTCGCGTTCGAGTTCCGCTTTCTTGATGCGCAGCGCGTTGTTCTCAATTTCAACGTCCTGCTGCGCCCGGGCGCGGTTGACGTTGACGGTGCGGTCCGCGTCGATCTGGGCGGACTCGATATCCCGCTTCGCATTGGCTTGGGCGACCTGCGCCAGGCGCTGCGCGTCGGCCTCGGACTGCTCGGCCTCGGATTTGCGTTCCGCCTCGGCCTTGCGCGCGCTTGAAAGCACTTCCGCCGTTTTGCGCCGGCCGATGCTGTCCAGATATCCTGCATCGTCGGAAACGTTCTGAATTTTGAGCGTGTCGAGCTGCAGTCCGAGCGCTTTGAGGTCATTGTCCGCTTCCTCGATCAGGCTGCCCGCGAACTTGAGTCGGTCATCGTTCACCTCTTCAGGGGTGAGCGTCGCCAGCACGCCGCGCAGGTTTCCTTCCAGCGTGTCCTTGGCAATCTCGTGTATTTCCGTCATGGATTTACCCAGGAAACGCTCAACGGCGTTGCCGAAGGTGGGTTCGTTGCTGTCGATTTTGATGTTCGCGATGGCTTCGACCTTGAGGGGGATGCCTCCCATCGAGTATGCGTTCATCACGCTGAGATCGAGGGGAATGGTTTCGAGTGACATGCGCGCCGCCTTCTCGATCAAAGGGACGCGCAGCGCCCGTCCGCCGCGGATGAGGCGGTAGCCGACGGTGTTGCCGTCCGCCATTTTGCGCTTCCGGCCGGAGAGGACAATGACTTCGTTGGGATGACAGATGAGGAGAAGGCGGCTGATGGCGACCATGATGAGAATGACCGCGAACAGCGCGATGCCGAAAATGGAAACAATGAATTCTTCCATGGTGATTGCTGCCCTGTTGGTGAAAAATCGTGTGCGAATCTATGGTTGTTTCTTTCAGGTCTCCTCGAGAAAATCACCGCGGTCGATGAGGACGACGTCCTCGTTGAGCGCGAGGATGAACACGCGGTCACCCACGTGCAGATCGTCGACCGTGCTGTCTTCATGCAGCAGCGCGAGCAGCTCGATGCTCTGTCCGGCGGTCTCGATGCGCACTTTGCCTTTGCGCGTTTTCGTCGGCGGCAGCGTCACCCTGCCCGCGTGTCCGATCAGGCTGCGGATGTGCAGGGCTTCGCCGGATTCCGAACCACGCAGGTAGCGCATGAAGCGGTGTCCGACCATGCCGGCGAACAGCCCCATGCCGATCGAGGAACCCAGCGTCAGACCGAAGGGCATAGCCAGCCAGGTCAGCACGCTCCCCGTCATGCCGAAGAACGTCGTCATGTACACCATGTTCCGGAAGCTGAAAAACTCGAATGCAGCCGAAAGGGCCGAAGGCCCGTGTCCCCCGCCGTGAACATCATCCATTGCCGTGACCGCCGGGTGATCGGCGTCCACCGTCATCTCCGCAGGCAGGTCGCCATCCCCGAATTCGGCCTGCATCTCCACGACCGCGTCCATCTCGCCGTGCACATCCAGCGTGTGGTCCATGTCCACGTCCGCGTGCATGTCCAGCGAATGATCCATGTCCATGTCGCCCTGCAGATCGGCGGAATGGTCCATGTCCGTATCCGCGTCTCCACCGGCGAAAAGGGATATCGTCAGCAGAACACCGCCGAAAACAAGGCAGGCCAAGTACAACGTCAGCATACACCAACTCCCGCGCTGAAAAGCCTTTCAATATTGTAATGGTCGTGTGCTTGCTGAATGTAGCAATATTATCGTTCATTTGGTACGGGAAACGACACGGAAACCATGGAAAGAATTTTTTTTCCAAAAACTTGATTTTTACTGCATTTTTCTCATAAAGTACTTAAGTTAATAGTAGTAGTCTCTTTAATTGCAACAGGTTAAGAGGTTGATTATGCCATCGTCCGTTACTTCGAGACCTACGCTCCTGTTGTTGATACCCGCGGTACTGCTGATCTTCCTTGCGACGGAGGTGCAGCAGGCCGGTGCACAGAACATTCAGACTGTGCTGACGGTATTCGACAATGTGGGGAATAGCACCGACCTGCGTATCGGAATCAATGCGTCTGCGTCAGACGGCATCGACGCGGGATTGGGGGAAGTCGAACTTCCGCCGTACGTCCCGGGCAACTACGATGCCCGCCTTATCGACAATGATGTCCGGACGCCGTCCATCCTTGGAAACGGTGTTCTCAAGGATCTCCGCGGGATTTTCACTCCACCCCCGATATCGCAGACCTTCGAGGTGCGCGTCCGCCGTGATCCCGGCGCCAGCACGACCTGGATGAAATGGAGTCTTCCGCTGGCCACGGGCATTTCAAGCATGCGGCTGATTTCCTACCCGAATCCCGCGATACTGGACGAGGACATGAGCGGACTGATGCAGGTGGAGCTGCCGGTCGGCACGAACAGGTACCTGATCGAGGTCACCTACGGCGATCCTCCGCCGACACGCTACACGCTCAACGTGGAAATCAATCCGCCGGGCAAGGGCCAGGTTCTGCGCTTCCCGCTGCAGCCCGATTACGCGCCGGGCACCGGCGTGGGACTGGTGGCGCTCAATCTCCCTGCGCCGGATACCTGCTACCGTTTCTCCCACTGGTCGGGAGACGCATCCGGCACCAGCAACCTTCTTACCGTGAGCATGACGAAGAACAAGACCATCGTCGCGAATTACGCGCCGCGGACCTTCCCGGTCACGGTCTCGGAACTCGACACCTTCGTCGTCACGCAGAATCCTCCCGATCCGCAGAAAGTGTACATCACCGACAGCGGACTCGACTGCTACACGTGGACAGCCACACCGACCGTCCCCTGGCTGCGTCTGTCGAAAACCGTGGGAATGGGCAATGACTCGATTGAAGTGGAGGTGATCACCTCGGCCATTCCCTGCCCGGGCACGCATGCGGGCACGATTGCGCTGACCTCGGATTTCACCGATCCGAACGTCATCGAGATTCCCGTCATTCTCCGCATCGGACGGACGAGCCTGTCCGCCGAAGTCGAAGGCAGTCCCTCGATACTCAGCTGCCAGACGAAGGCGACGGAACTTATCACGGTCACGCTCTTCAACGACGGACTCAACGCCGTCGACTTCAGCAGCGCACCGGACCTGGGCGAAGGCTTCGTCCTGAAGAATCCCGCCATCTTCCCGCTCACCCTGCCCTCGCGCGACTCGGTGAAGATGTATGTGGAATTCGTGCCGACGGCGAATCAGCGCGGCACCATCATCGAGAACGTCATCATGTCCGCCGACGCCTGCGGACAGGAGATTCTCTTCAAGCTCGAGGCTGCCCGCATCGCACCGACGGTGACAGCCGACGTGTTTGAGATCGACTTCGGCCTGGTGAACGCCTGCGGCGTCGCCCCCCTGCCGCAGCGAGACATCGTCCTCGAGAACGCGCACAGCCAGCTGGCCGTGCTCCGCTACAACATCCCCTCGGGCTTCACGCTCGTCAATGCGCCGGACTCCCTGCCGGGCGGCAGCACCGCCACGGTCACCATCGAGCCGGCGCGACTGGGCGCCACGGACATCACCGGCATGCTCGGCATCGAGGCCGACTTCGGCATCTGCGCCGAGACCTTCAGCATCGACATGTTCGGCACCCGGCAGAATCCCTCCTTCTTCGCAGAGGCGGTCGACACGCCGGGCATGCTTCCGCCGCAGCTGTACGACACCACCTGCGTCGGCGCGTATTCCGACGCAAAGAGCATACGCATCGTCAACGACGGCAACGCAGAGATGATGATGACCATCACCGTTGCGGCCCCGTTCGAGATCGACGCCTTCAG
>CAJXSA010000139.1 GCA_913060595.1 uncultured Ignavibacteria bacterium | reverse complement strand
AAACCCTGGCCGTGCGTGTCCAGGGGATCGAAATCCTCCACCCATGCCCCGTCGCTGCGTCGGGGACGCATAAAGCCGCTCCCCGCATCGTAGTTGTTGCGCCATGTGGCAGCGCGACGGAGGAAGCTCTTCTCAACGGACGCATCCCCCGCGGTGCGCGCCAGCTGCGCGATCGCCCAGTCGTCATAGGCGTATTCCAGCGTTTTGCTCACCGATGCCCTGTTGCCGTCCGAGGGCACGTATCCCAAACGCATGTAATCGCCCAGTCCGTCATACAGGCCATACCGTGCCGTGGTGACGCAAGCGTCAAGCGCGCGGGGCAGATCGTCTTCATACACTCCCTTCACCGCGGCATCGGCGATGACCGAAACGCTGTGATACCCGATCATGCACCAGTTTTCGTTCGCGTGATGCGACCACACGGGAAGCATGCCGTGCACGCTCTGCTCCTGGTGCGCCAGCATCGATTCGATCATGTCATGTGTCCGCCGCGGCTGCAGCAGCGTGAACAGCGGATGCAGCGCGCGGTACGTGTCCCAGAGGGAAAAAATGGTGTAGTTCTCGAAACCGTCGGACTGATGGATGTTCTGGTCGAGACCGCGGTAGCTGCCGTCAACATCTTCGTACACCGCGGGCGCAATGAACGCGTGGTAGAGCGCCGTGTAGAATATGGTGCGATCCTCTTCGTCAATGGTTTCCGCGTGTACGCGGGAGAGTTCGCGATTCCACTTGCGCGCTGTAATGGCGCGCAGCGCGTCGAAATCCCAGTGCGGGACCTGCGCCGCCAGGTTGCGCAGGGCTCCCTCGGTGCTGACGGCGGAAAGTGCCATTTTCACCTGCAGCTGCTCCCCCTTCTCCGCATCGAAGTCGAAGTATGCGCGTATCCCGCGTCCGGCCATTTCCGGAAAACCCCGCGTCTCGTCGAACTTGCGATAGAATCCCCGGTATATCGCGGAATCGGTTTTCTCATGTCCGTAGGCATGAAATGGCCGATCGAATTCCATCGCGAAATACACCGTGCGGGTCCGCGCCCAGCCGCTGGTCTGCCGCCAGCCCGTCACGCGCCGATCGCTTTCGACGCGCATGAAAGTCCACACATTCTTTTCGGGATAGTTGTAGATGCCATGCAGCATGTCCAGAATCACATGAACGGGACCTTCGCGGTGAAAGGTGTAGCGATGCATGCCCACGCGCTCGGATGCAGTGAGTTCGACGTCGATATCATAATCCTGGAGACGGACATGGTAATATCCCGGCGAGGCGCCTTCCTCTCTGTGACTGAACCGCGACCTGTACCCTGCGTCGGGATCGTCCTCCGTCCCGGGATTCAGCTTCAGCGTTCCCATCGTCGGCATGAGCAGCATGTCGCCCAGGTCGGAATGTCCCGTCCCGCTGAAATGTGTATGGCTGAATCCCACGATGGTGGGATCTTCCCATTGATACCCCGCGCAGTACGCGTACACGTCCGGATTGTAGGCTCCGTTTTTTTCGTATGCGATCGTATCGGTATCCGGGCTCAATTGCACGAAGCCGAACGGGGCAACGGCCCCCGGAAAGGTATGGCCCATGCGTTCGGTACCGATGAAGGGATTCACATGCGCCGTGTAATCGTTCTCCTGGGCCCGTCCGTCCGGCGCGCAAAAAAATAGTATGAGGGAAATGATGATCAGCGTTCTCATGTCTCGCGTGTTTTCTTATTGTGATTCCGGGAGACTCATGCGTTCGAGTATGCGAAGGATCTGCGTTCCGATGCCCACCGTGTACCCGCGTGCGACGAAGGTCACCTCACCGTCGGCATTGCAGACCACGAGGAGCGGGAGATGCGTGTGCTGCGGGAGGCGAAGCTCGTCGCGCACGTCTTCGAGCAGCTCAGCAGCACCGGTCGCATCCACGACCGCTCCGCCGGGGAGATACTCTCCTGCAGTGCGGACGAGTGCGTCCCGCGTCATTCGTCCGTCGCCGGCAAGCAGGAAGCGGACAGGCAGCCCTTCGAGTGCGCGCCGCTCCGACGCGATGTCCCGCAGCGCATGGGAGACCGGCTCCGTCCCCTCCTCCATCCAGAGCAGAACGACATAGCGCGCGTCTTTCGGCAGGAGGTCTTCATCGATTTCGGCCAGGACGTCCGGCCGAGTGCTGTTGTCGCGGATATGGAGCACCCGCTCCTGCGTCGTGTCCGCGTGGAGCATGAATTCTTCGATGGATGACAGTACCGAACCGTCAGGCTGCCGGTTTCCCGTTACCAGCTGATATCGTCCGGGCGCAAGCTGCAGATGCACCGGCCACTGTGAGAAGCGCGGATCGCCTTCGAAGTCGAGTGTGTGATAGCGTCCGTCGTCAAAGCGGGCCAGCGTGAAATGCCGGGCATACTGCGGGGAGAGAATCGAGCGCGCCACCGGCAGCGTTAAAACGAGCGTTGCGCTCTTCTCGAGCACATCTTCTTCTTCATCCAGTGCGGCGTCCGTCCACACCTCCGAATCGAGGAACTGTGGCCGCCGTGTCGCAGGATCGATGCGCGCGGGCAGTCCGGCCGCACGGCAGAGTGCAACAAAGAGGATGTCGCGGGAGGGTGCGTCCCCCATCCGCAGCGCGTACACGCGGTCCGGCGTGACGGGGACGCGGGACCAGTTCTCATTCTCCACGACGCGGATGCTGTCGCGCACCCAGTCAGCGATGCGCTCCGCCGATGCCTGTCCTCCGCTCGCCTCTGCCGCCGCGGCATGCAGCAGCGCGCGCCAGGGACGCAGTTCCTCCCGTCCGATACGCGGACTGAGCACCTCACGCACGAGAACTTCGGCATCGAGGCTGTCCCAGCCATGGTCCTGCACATGCGCGAGGCCAGTGTTGTAATGATCGAGCAATACGGTAGCGGACGCGTCCTGAAGGTCCTTTACGCTCAGTGCCCGCAAGAAGCGCAGGGCCTGCGCCGGATCACGCTCCGCCGCCGCCGCCAGGAACTCCGTCATTTCCCGCCAGTTGCCGCGGCTCTGGCGCAGGAGGTCCCACGCCTTTTCGGCATCAAATCCGAGTCGTGCCGAGAACGTGACGGCCGTGGTGGAATCGATGAAGGTCGATACATACGCGGTTCGAATGCTGTCGTCACGCCGCAGACGTGCGTCCAACTCGGCCCGCCGCGGATGCTGCGACAGACTGATGCGTTCCGCCTTCGGCGGCGCATAATCGAAAATGCGTGTACGCGCTTTACGTGTCGGGGATTCGAGGACGAGGCGCACGGTGTCGCGCTCTCCGGCGCGGACCAGGCGGTAGCTGTGTTCGTCACCGCGGCGTGCCCAGACCAGCAGGTCGCCATACCCCGTCTGAAAGGACACACGCCCGGTACTGTCCGCTTCGAAGGTGACGAGGGGATAATACTCGCCATAATTATAGACGCGGAAGTCCACCAGCGCTCCGGCGGCAGGGACACCGTTGGAATCTGCCACGCGCACGTGCAGCCGCTGCGTGTCCGCGTACACCGGCAGCGTGCTGATGCGTGTGTGCAGCGCGTCTTCCATGATCACTTCCTCCGGACCGCGGTACCGTCCCTGCACGGGAGCGGTGACCAGCATCGCGCGTCGTGCCGGCTCGCTAAACCACGCCTGGTTGAGATCGACGTCCGGCTCGCAGGCCCCGATATAGAACCAGGCACTGTCCACCCACACCTCGACCCACGCGTGGTTGTCGTCGCTGTGCGCCCAGCGCGGACAGTACACCTGTCGCGCAGGAATCCCGGCCGCGCGCAGCGCTGTCGTGGTGAACACCGACTCCTCCCCGCATCGACCGAGCGCATTGCGCATGGTCGCCAGGGGCGATCGGGTTCGCGCATCGCTGGGCGCGTACGTGACGTGTTCGTGGCACCAGTGATTCAGCTCCAGTACGGCCTGTCGCATGGACATGTATTGCAGCCTCTCGCGCAGCATCCCGGGGAAAACATGGCGCGCAGAATCCAGCGCCTCGTTGTTCACGCGCAGAGGAAGGACAAAATGCAGGAAGAGCGAATCCGGCACGCGGTCGCTCCAGCGGAACTCGGAGCGCATGGCGAGCGTGCGCCGCACGGCGGAAAGAAAGAAGCTGCCGTCCATGGCCACGAGGTCGCTCAGCGGGGAGGTCGCGAGCAGAAAGGTGAGCGCGTCATGTTCCTCCACATTGCGCGTACTCCCCAGAGATGAGAACAGCGTATTCTCGAGAGCGGGATAGCGTGCGCGGCGGCCGGAGAGCAGGTCCAGGTAATGCGCCCGTTCTTCCTCATCGGAAAACAGGCCCTGGGCATTCGCACCGTCCTGCCAGGCAGCGACGAGCATGAGGAAAACAACACCGAGGAACAGCAAACGTCTCATGCGTCGACGTCTCCTTCCGGGGACGCATTGCTGCGACCGGCGGCATACCCCCGCCATCCGTACCACGCAATATAGAGGTATGCGCCAAGCGGGACGATGAAGGACGCATGCACACCGAAGCCGTCCGCCGCCGCGCCCTGCAGCACGGGAATGATGGCCCCGCCGACGATGGCCATGACGAGCAGGGACGAGGCCTGGCTGGTGTCCTTCCCCAGTCCCGCGATGGCCAGCGTGAAGATGTTCGACCACATGATGGAGTTGAACAGACCGATGCCGATGATGGTCCACATGGCCACACCGCCGGACGTGAGCAGCGCGAGCAGCAGAAGCGCTGCGCTTGTGAGCGCGAATACCAGCAGGGTGCGTGCGGGAAGCGAGCGGCCGAAGAAAAAGCCTGCCAGGCTGAGCGCGAGAAAAACGCCATAGGTGCGCGCCACCTCCCAGTCCTGCAGCCAGATGATGATGAGAAACGCAGCGACAGGAATGAGGAACATCACGGCGCGCTTGCGCTGCGGTCGCACGCCGCTCAGCGATATCGCACCGAGGAAGCGCCCGATCATCAGACCGCCCCAATAAAAGGAGACATACGTGCTGGCGGCGGCCGGTTCGAGTCCGGCGATTTCTTTCAGTCCGAGGAAGCTGATCATGATGCTGCCGATGCTGACCTCGGCGCCCACGTACATGAAGATGGCGATCATGCCGTACAGCGTATGACGATGCCGCAGCGCGCCCATGCCGCGATCGGTGCTGCGGCTGCCGGTGAATTCCGGGAGATGCGCCATGCGTATTGCGACTGCCATGAGCACGAATACCCCGGCGAAAATCAGGTACGGCACTTTCACCGAATCCGCGTCGCCGCTGTCGGCGGACACGAAGTACGTGAAAATCAGGTAGCCGCCGATCACCGGCGCGATGGTGGTTCCGAATGAATTGAATCCCTGCGCAAGGTTGAGGCGGCTCGACGCCGTGTGCTCGCTGCCGAGTATGGCGACGTAGGGATTCGCGGCGATCTGCAGCAGCGTGAAACCGAGTCCGAGAATGAACAGCGCCGCGAGGAAAAACGGGTAGGACACCAGTTCCGCCGCGGGATAGAACAGCGCCGTGCCGACGGCGGCGAGCAGCAGTCCGATGATGATGCCGTTCCGGTAGCCGATGCGTCCGATCGGATCGCCCCCGCGAACCGAGCGGATGAAATACATGAGCGATCCGACGAAGTACGCCCCGAAGAAGGCGAACTGCACGAACATTGCCTGCGTGTGATTCAGGTCGAACACGCCCTTCAGGTACGGGATGAGGATATCGTTCATGCAGGTGATGAAACCCCACATGAAGAACAGTCCCGTCACGATGGCGAAGGGAACGGCGTAACGGCTGTCGGCGTCCGGCGCGGTCGTATGCGTCATGGGGTTTCCACTGTCTGAGATATTTTCGAAAATTCATCAATATCTATGCGCACCGTGCGGCCGTCAGCCGTGTGCGCAATGTAGGATGCGGTAAAGCCCTTCCCGCCGGGACGCACCCGGTACGCGAATTCCATCGGCCGCGGGAAGCGCATGTTGGGCGGCGGACCCGGATCGGCCTGCGTCTTCGCATAGCGGCCGTGCTTTTTGAAATATGCCTTCTGCTGCCAGTACACGCGCATCAGGGCAATGTGCACGGGATAGTATTCATCGGGCGTAATGTCGAGACAGCCGACAGGATCGTCAAAAAAATGCACCCAGCCCCATTTCTCCGGCCGGTGCATGTTGATGACGCCCTGCGGCGACCACACCCAGTTGTCTTCCTTCGCGTTTTCCACCTTCCGGTAAACACCGCCTTCGATCCGGTGCCGCCATTGCACGCGGGAGAAATTGACGCGCATGCGCTCTCCGGGTACGGGAGCCGACATCGCCACGGGATGCGTGTCTCCGTTCACGCGCCGCGTACCGCGATCGAAGGCCGCCCATGGGATGGCCACTTCCACGTTCCATCCTGCATCTGTGTCGGACGCGTCGTTGATGCTGCCGCGCACATGCACCGCGGAGCGCAGTCCGTCGATGTCCCAGCCGTTGTCCGCCGGTCCGCCGTCACGGTACGGCTTCGGCAGGAAGAGATCCCACACCGTGTTGAACGCGTTGACCTCGTACTCGTAGTACGTGTGGTTCGAGCCGTCGGGACAGACAAATATCTCGAAGTCGTTGTCATAGAATATCACCGTGTCGCGCTGTCGCAGCCGTGCCCACACATGCGGTTCGTCCAGTTCCGCGTACACGTAGAAATACACCTCGTCCCACAGCATTTTCACGCGAGTGCGGAAACGCGGCGCGGGACGCAGGTCACCCTGGATGTCGACGAACTCTGCCGTCCACAGCGCCTTCCGCCATGCCTCCTCTTCCGCGCGGCCGTCAATGCGCAGCGGCGCGCCGGCGTGCAGGCAGCAGTAGCTCTCCGGCACGATGCGCAGATAGGCGGTTTCCGCCTGTGCCTCGGAGACTCCCTGTCCGCGCAGGGGAAAGACGATGCAGACAAACACAAGGGGCAGTATTCGCATTATGCGCAGCATGTTACTCTCCTCTCCAGTCGTTCCACAGCGTGGAAGGCGCGGGTCCCATGCGCAGCAGCAGCGTGCCGCCGCGCATGATGTCCGCATGACGCAGCTGCGGTCTGTCAAGGGCAATGCCATTGAACTCCGCGGACTGCACGTAGACGTTTTCCGCGCTGTTGTTCTCTGCCACCATTACAAAGCTGCGACCTTCGCCAAGCGGGATCTCCGCGCGCTGCAGCGCGGGACTCCCGATATCGTACACGCCCCCGCAGGGATTGACCGGGTACAATCCCATGGCGCTCATCACGTACCAGGCGGACATCTGTCCGCAGTCCTCGTTGCCGCTGAGACCGTCGCGTCCGGCGGAGTACATCTCCCGCAGGATACGCCGCACAAGCTGCTGCGTCTTCCACGGCTGGCCCGCATAATTATATAGATACGCGATATGATGACTGGGCTCGTTTCCGTGCGCATACAGGCCGATGAGACCGGTGACGTCTCCGGTCGCGCCCGTGCCCTCAAGATCCGAGCTCTGCGAAAACAGCGAGTCAAGCTTGGCCGCGAACGGCGCGGCGCCGCCGTGCAGTGCCATCAGTCCGGGAACGTCATGCGGCACATACCAGCTGTACTGCCAGGCATTGCCCTCGGTGTATTCGTGCTGTTTGCGCGTGCTGTATCGGGGATTGAACGGTGTGCGCCAGGAGCCGTCGAGATTGCGTCCCCGCATGAAGCCAAGGTCCGTGTCGAAAAGCGTGCGGTAGTACTGTGCGCGTGCAGAATATCGCGCAGCCTCTTTCTCCCTCCCCAGCTTCTCCGCCACCTGCGCGATGCACCAGTCATCGTAGGCGTATTCCAGCGTCTTCGAGACGGATTCGTGTTCGACGTCGGCGGGAATGTAGCAGGGCGCTGTAGACGCCTGCAGCGGTATCCGGTGTTCTGCCACCGTCGCGTCGTCGAACACGAGTTTCACACCCGCATCCGCGCCGCCCGGTTTCTCAAGGACAACGATCTCATAGCTGTTGAATCCCGGAAAGATGTCCAGTTCCACGGTGGCTGCATCCGTAATGGCCCGCACGCGCCGGGGAAGTCCGTCGTGCTCGACCTGCAGGCGCAGGAACTGCAGCCGCGTATCCTCCTTCATCGTGAAGCCGTGGCTGCCCACGACCTCGATGGACGGGGCGAAGGAATGCTTGAACGTCATCACCCAGTCACTGCTCCCCGCACGTTCGCCTTCGAGACGCAGCCGCAGCGGCTGTCCGGGACGATACAGTCGCGTGGGAAGCTTCAGCATCATGGTCCCGAACAGGTCGCCGAACTCATCGATCACGGATGCCGAGAAGCGCAGTTCCACTCCCTCGGTGATATCGTCGCCGCTGAGATTGAAGTTCTTTCCGAAATCGGACGTCTGCTCTACGTTGGCCGGTGTGTTGAAGGAAATGCTGCTCCCGTCGTTGACGGTGAGCGTAAAACGGTGCGCGCCCTTCCCCGTGGACATGCCGGCCGGCCAGTACAGGACGATATCGCCGTCGCAGTCCTCCGGAACCGGTGCGCTGTTCCATTCGACAGGCATGGGCGTCGCTGTCGCGCGCGTGATTAATGCGTGTGTGACATTGGGGATGGCGGAATGGTATTCGATGTCCTGCCCACGCACCGTCGATGCATACCCGTTCACCACTGTCGTCACGTCCTGCCAGTTGAATGAGAAATCCCGTGCGGGACGCCCCTGTTCCGCGGTGATCTCGTCGAGCGAACGCGCTTCCTGCATGTTGTAGTATTTCAGTCCGCCTTTCGTCTGTTCCGCGCTGCGCTGCATCGCGGCGAGGACGTCCTCTCCGCGGAAACCGCCGATGCCTTTGAGATACGCGTCGGCGATCACAGGTACTGCGTGATAGCCGATCATGCAGTTGGTCTCGTTGGCGTGGAGCGTCCACACCGGGAGCAGGCCGGTTTCCTTTTGAAATGCGAGCATGGACCGCACCCAGTCAGACACGCGCGCCGGGTCGAGAATGGTGAACAGCGGATGCAGTGCGCGGTAGGTGTCCCAAAGCGAGAACACCGTTGCGTGTTCGAAGTCCGCCTGATGCACCGCGTCATCGCCGCCACGGTAGCGGCCGTCGATGTCCTGGTACAGGTTGGGCGCGATCATACAGTGATACAGCGCGGTAGTGAAAATGCGCCGCGTACTGTCGCTGCCGGCCACGATGCGGACGCGCTCCAGTTCCCGCTTCCATGCCACGCGCGCGGCCGCACGATACGCTTCGAAATACGGCTGTGGCGCTTCCGCGCGCAAATTGGCGAGCGCGCCGTCTTCGCTGACGGCCGAGATCGCCGTGCGCACGAGCAGCTCGTCCCCTTCACCCGCGAAGCCGAAATGCAGGGCGGCAAGGACGGACTTCCCTTCCGCCGTGCCCTCCGGCGGCGACCAGCGGCCGTTCGCATGTTTCC